>JANNRY010000127.1:0-17361 GCA_031401935.1 Betaproteobacteria bacterium
ACCGGATGGCCGAGCGTGTCATTAACGTATTTGAAGCGATCAAGATCCAGCATCATCACGCCGCCAGGTTGGCGATTTCGCTTGGCCAGCATTAGCGCTTGTGTGAGGCGATCATGAAACATGGCGCGATTGGGTAGCCCCGTCAAATGATCCTCGAATGCGAGTCGGAGATTTTCCTTTTCACGCGATGCAATGCCTTCGAGCATGTGATTGAAGCTCGATGCCAGCGCGCCGATTTCGCCCTTCTGCGCCAATTCAACTTTCTGCGCGTAATCGCCACCCTGTATGCGCCTCGCGACGCCAGCCAGTTCGTTGATCGGGCGGGTGATGTTGCGCGCGATAAGAATACTGCCGATAACAGACAAGACAATTGCCACGATAGCCAGTAGCAGAAACGCACTGCCGACGCGCTTGAACGGTGCGATGCCCTCGGCAAGCGAGCGCTGCAATACTGCAACGATCTGGGTGTCACCCTGCATTTCAATCAATGCCAGTCGCGCGCCGTATTCTTGATCGTCGAGATTCAACTCAACTGTTCCGCGCCCGGCACCGAGGCTGACCGCAGGCAGCAACCCGGCGCGAATATTTTCGGGCAACGTCGAGGCATTGACCTGCCACGGCTCACCAAGGCGCTGACTGAGAAACGACACGTCCAGCGCAGTCAGTTTTTTCAGGTCATTGGCTGTCTTGTCATCGATGGTAAAACCCACACCTACCCACGCGATCGTTGTGGGCGCATTGACAGGCACAACGACCAGTTGATAAAGACGACCGTCGATAGACACGATGCCGGACGCTTTACCGTTGGCTGCGGCTGCCTTGGTCAGATGCGAAAAACGAAACGGCTGTGAGCGAGCCTCAGGATGCAACGTATCGGCCAGCACCATTTGGTTCAGCGAGATGAGTTGCATCACGCTTGCAGAGGCGCGAGCGCCGTGATTGGTGAGCGCCGAGAGAATGGTGGCTGTATCGTTGGTGCCGACAGCCTGCCGAAAACCGAATTCGGCGGCGAGCAAACTGGCGCTTTGCTCAAGTTGATCGCGCTGCTGATCGAGCAATCGCAGAAAAATACGCTCGCCGACGTCCAGTTCCTGCCCGATTGTTTCCTTTGCGATCTGATAGTTGGCCGTGTTAACGACAAAAAATGCGAGTCCCTGTACCACCACCACCAGTGCGGCGAAGAACACCACAATTCTGGTGCGCAGGCTGTCGAAAGAGGCAATGAATCGCATGCTGGCTGCTGGTAATCTGGCTTGGTGAGGAGAAGTTAATACAGTGAATTCGATATCCGTGAAATACAAGAAACAACATATATTGCCGGATAAAGTACCAACTTGTCATTTTGCCGGTAAACACCGCAGCCTTTGCAAAACTTTGCAACTTTCAGGCAAAAAACGCGCGCATCGACGCTAACAGCTCCTTTGGCATCGCTTCCGGAATGTAGTGGCCGCAAGGCAATGTGCTTCCGCTTACCTGATTGGCGACACGTTGCCAATCGTCGATTGGCTTGAAACAGCGGTTCACAACGCCGTGTTCTCCCCACAATATATTCACTGGACAGACGATTTTTGTACCCGCAGCCCGATCGGCGCGATCATGCTCCAGATCGATCGACGCCGCCGCACGATAATCCTCGCACATGCCGTGCATGGTGGCTGGATCGCTCACATAGGACAGATAGGCGGCATAAGTTTCTGGCGTAAACGCCGACAATCCGCCGTGTCCCCAGCCGATTTTTTTCTTCAAATAGATTTCCGGTGCAGCAGCGACCATCGATTCCGGAAAAGGCGTCGGCTGTATCAGGAAAAACCACCACCAGTAGGCGCGCGCGAAGACCATCGTTGTCTGCTCATACATCGAGAGTGTCGGCGAAATATCGAGCAGCATGAGTCGCTTAACGGCATCCGGATGATCGATGGCGAGTCGATGCGAGACACGCCCGCCGCGATCATGACCACACAGATAAAACGAAGAAAAACCGAGCTGTCGCATGACTTCCAACTGATCGCGCGCCATTTCGCGTTTGCTGTAGTTTGAATGGTCGGTCAATCCGACCGGCTTTTCGCTCTCGCCATAGCCGCGCAAATCAGTTGCCACCACGCTGTAGTGGTCCGCCAGTTCAGATGCGACACGATGCCAGATCAGATGCGATTGCGGGTAGCCGTGCAGCAACAACAAAGGCGGGCCGCTGCCTTTCACTAACGTGTTGATGTCAACGCCATTGGCGTGCAATTTCTGCCGGGTAAATCCTGCAAACATTAGCGTTCCTGGAAAGTTAAAGCAATTTTCGTCATGCCGTCTTGAGCACTTTGCCGGCGGCGGCACAGCGGATAAATTGACGATACGACAACGCCGAGCAAGCGCCAAGCACCAACGCAGGATGGTCGGTAAGCAGTGTCGCAGAACGGGCTAGCCAGCGAGCGATATTCATAACGTAAAATAGTATTGCATTTCTTATGTTGCCTATCAAAACTCCCTCGAAAAACTTTTCTCCTCGTTGATGTCGTCCCCGCCATTGCCACCACCCGCCCCCGCAACCACGTCGCAAACATTGCAGTCTGCATTTGTCGCCAGCACCCCCGGCTTGTTTGTTGTCCTGTGGAGCACCGGCTTCATCGGCATGAAAATCGGTGCGCCATTCGCTGAACCGTTTACGTTCATGGGTTTGCGAATGCTGCTGGTGGTATCGATACTGCTAATCATCATTGCGATGTCGCGCGCGCCCTGGCCGCGCCATGCCGCCACCGTCGGGCACATCGCTGTGGCTGGTCTGCTGGTGCATGCAACGTATCTCTGCGGTGTGCTGTTTGCGATCCAGATGCAATTACCGCTCGGCTTTGTGGCGCTTATCGCCGGCTTGCAGCCGATCCTGACGGCAGTGTTCGCCAATTTGTTTTTGTCCGAGAAGCTCAATGCGCGGCAGTGGTTCGGCATGGCGCTGGGATTGTCTGGCGTACTGATCGTGGTGCTGAGCAAATATTCACTGGGGACGCCCCTCGGCGCGTCACCCGGTACATCAATATGGCCCGCACTAGGCGCGGCGACGATTGCCCTGTTTGGCATCACCTTCGGCACACTCTATCAAAAACACTTTTGCGCCAATATGGACCTGCGCACTGGCGGCGTCATCCAGTATTCCGCCACCGCCGTGTTGCTATGGATACTCGCGTTCACGACTGAAACCCGCACCGTGCAATGGACCGGGCAGTTTGTATTTGCGCTGTTCTGGTTGTCGATCGTGCTCTCAATCAGCGCCATCAGCCTGCTTTATCTGTTGATCCGCCGGGGCGCGGCGTCCAAAGTAGCCAGCCTGTTTTTTCTCACGCCATCGGTCACCGCCGTGATGGCGTTCGCGATGTTTGGCGAATCATTGAGCTGGTTTGCTATTGCAGGTTTGCTTTCGTCAGCGGCGGGCGTGGCGCTGGTCATGCGTGAAAAAAGGTAAACACTAGCACTGGCGCGGTTTCGCGAGCATAAATACGCCGTCAACCGCACCAGTGCTATGGTTTTACATTCTTTGGCAGCCCGCAGGCGTGGGCCTGATAAAATGGGCCTCACCGCACCTACAGCCGGAAATTGAGCATGCGCAATCTTGAGCAGCAGATCACCCAGTACGCAGCCTATCATCGCGACCGCCGCAATATCGCCACGCATTTTGTCGGCGTCCCGATGATTGTTTTCTCCGTCGTGCTGGCACTCGTGCCGTGGACGATTTTTGGCATCAACACCGCACTGATTGGCGTTGCCGCTGCCACCATTTACTATCTGATTCTCGATCTTGCGCTCGGCACCGCGATGCTCGTATTCCTGTTTTTCTTCTGCTACCTTGTCTCGGTTTATGTGAATGCGCGCGTGGGCCACACCGGTATGGTCATGGGCATCGCTGCGTTCCTGTTCATCGTTGGCTGGGTAATCCAGTTTGTCGGCCATAAGTTTGAAGGCATGAAGCCCGCGTTTACCGACGACGTGATGGGGCTGGTGATTGGTCCACTGTTCATCATGACCGAAGTGTTTTTTATGCTGGGCCTGAAAACGACATTAAAAAAATATGTCGAAGCACGCGTCGGCCCGCTATTGGCGGCACGCAACGGCGCACCGATTAGCCCGGCAGGCCCCGGAGACACAACATCGCCTGCATCACAGGCATGAGCAGCACGCCTGCCACACATGACGCACCAACAACACTCGCCACACTTATTCTTGCGCGCGAGCTAATTTCGCGCCGCTCGATTACGCCCGATGACGCAGGCTGTCAGGAACTCATCATCGAGCGCCTGACACCGCTGGGCTTCCATTTCGAGCGCATCGAGCAAGGCGGCGTCACTAATCTGTGGGCGCGCCGTGGCACCGCCAAACCAATCGTCTGCTTTGCAGGCCATACCGATGTCGTGCCGACCGGTCCGCTCGACAAATGGCACACCGATCCATTCATGCCAACTGAACGCGACGGAAAACTCTATGGGCGTGGTGCAGCCGATATGAAAACCGGCATCGCGGCGTTTGTGACGGCAACTGAGACTTTCGTCGCCGCGCATCCGGATCATGCAGGCTCGATTGCGTTGCTCATCACCAGCGACGAAGAAGGCCCCGCCATCAACGGCACGGTGCGCGTAGTGGAGTGGCTGAAAACACAAAATACGCGTATTGAGTACACCATCGTCGGCGAACCCTCCTCCACCGAATATTTCGGTGACACCATCAGGAACGGACGCCGCGGTTCGCTCTCGGCGAGGCTGGTTGTGAAAGGTGTGCAGGGTCATATCGCATATCCGCATCTGGCCAAAAATCCGATTCACCTGTTTGCGCCAGCACTGGCTGAATTGAGCGCCACCGTTTGGGATACAGGCAACGACTATTTTCCGGCAACATCATTTCAGGTGTCCAATATCAATGCCGGTACCGGCGCGTTCAACATCATCCCCGGCACCATAGACGTCTATTTCAATTTTCGTTTTTCCACCGCGAGCACGGTTGCGAATTTGCAATCGCGCACTGAAGATATTCTAAAAAAGTACGGCCTTGCGTTTGACGTCACCTGGACGCTGGGCGGAAAACCGTTTCTCACGCCGCGCGGCAATTTGGTGGAAGCGCTGAGCAAGGCGGTGCAAAAGGTCGCAAACGTAACTCCGCAACTTTCCACGGCGGGCGGCACCTCGGACGGACGCTTTATCGCCGAGATTTGCGACCAGATAGCCGAGTTCGGGCCGATCAATGCGAGCGTGCACAAGGTCGATGAATGTGTGGCGCTGGATGATATTGCGCGTTTGCACGATGTATATTTTCATACGCTGGAAAATTTGTTGTTGCCCGCTTAATTGTCCATAAGTGACCATGCCAACCTCCCCCAACGATCTATTTGACCTGGCCCGGCGGGAACTTGTCACGGTGCGCGACCTGATACGGTTTGCGGTAAGCGTATTCAACGGTGAGAAGTTATTTTTTGGTCACGGCTCAGCCGATGCATTCGACGAGGCGGCATACCTGGTCCTGCATACGCTTAAGTTGCCACCGGACAAGTTAGAGCCGTTTTTCGATGCCAGACTCACGTCATCCGAACGCGATGCGGTACTGAATGTGATTGAGCGCCGCGTGAAGGAACGTATCCCGGCGGCTTATCTCACCAATGAGGCGTGGCTGGGCGAGTATAAATTTTATGTCGATCAACGAGTGATCGTGCCGAGGAGCTTCATCGCCGAATTGCTGCGAGAAGATCTGGCACCTTGGGTCGAGGACCCTGACGCGATTGAACGTGCGCTCGATCTCTGCACTGGCTCCGGCTGCCTCGCTATTCTCACGGCGCTCACATTCCCGCATGCAGTTGTCGATGCGGTTGATCTTTCCGCCGATGCACTTGAAGTCGCGCAGCGCAATATCGATGATTACATGCTCACTGATCGCGTCGAGCCGATCCGCTCAAATATGTTCGAAGAACTCGGCGAGAGTCGCTACGACTTGATCATTTCCAACCCGCCGTATGTCACCGCGAAATCGATGTCCGTGTTACCGCAGGAATATCTGCGCGAACCGGAAATGGCGCTGGCCAGCGGCTTTGATGGGCTCGATCATGTGCGCGTGATCCTGCGCGAAGCACCGAATTATCTCAATGAAGGTGGTTTGCTGGTCGTCGAAGTCGGCTTTAATCGTGACGGCATGGACGCGGCATTTCCAGATCTGCCGCTGACGTGGGCTGAAACCAGCGCAGGCGACGGCGTAGTGTTTTTGATCACGCGCGAAGAATTAATCTCCGCAGCAATCTAGTCCACAACAAGCGCCGCTCATTACGACGCAGTGGCTGTCAGCGCGTCCGTGCGATTGTGGCATCTGCCGAAAACGCCATATAGCGCTCTCTGGCAAGCGTCGCAATCGGCCCCACCGGCAACGGTCGCGATTCGTAGCGGATACACGGCGTGACCTTGCCGAAATTTCCTGTATTGAAGATTTCAGTTGCCGATTCCAATTCTGACGGCTTCACGGCGCGTTCCTCAACGATCACGCCTTCGCGCGCGAGGAGGCCGATCACGCGCGCACGCGTGATGCCGGAAAGAAATGTGCCGTTTGGCGCCGGGGTGACTACCTTGCCATCCTGCGTCACGAAGAAAATATTGGCGGTTGCAAATTCGGCCACCAGTCCCTTGCTGTCGCAAACGACGGCGTTGTCGAAACCACGATCTCTTGCTTCGCGCAACGCACGCGTTGAGTTCGGGTACAGGCACGAAGCCTTCGCGTCTGTCGGTGCCATCGATGCGTCAGCACGACGCAACGCTGAAAGACACGCCGAAAAGCCAGTGAACGGCGGCATCGGTGCGTCAAATAACGTAAGCGCAAATCGGGATTTTTCGGCAACCGGAATGAGTAAGCCATCAGTCGCAAACACGAGCGGACGAATATAGAGTTCAGCGTCTGCCGGGAATTTGCTGATCCCGTCCAGACACAGGGTTGTCATTTCCTCGACGGTGTGCGGGCAGATCATGCCTAAACTTGTCGCTGAACGTATTACCCGCTCAAGGTGCAGCTTCAGGTCTGGCACCAGACCGCGAATGGAACGCGCACCATCGAATACCGACGAGCCTAGCCATACACTGTGGTCCATCGCGCCAAACAAAGGAACATTGCCTTCAGCCCATTGGTCATTGAAGTAAGTGAGGTACATTTTTTACTCTCGAATTGAGCAGCATCATGCGATGCCGCATGACTAAGGTTTCCTTGCGTTGTCCGCACTTGCGCCAGGCAACTGCAACCGCGACAGCGATTCGATGTTTCGATCCAGACGCAATGCAATCACGGGCTCGTCGGCTGCGCGTGGGGGAATAGGGACTGCGACCGGCGTCTGTTCGACTCGTGCTACAGCCACTGGTACCGAGGCAGGCAACTCGACAGGCGGTGGTGTTCTGAAAAAATAACCCGCACCCGCACCGACAATCAACGCCACTGCGGCAACGAGGCCAACCCGCGAAGACTTTACCGGACCTTGTTTACCACTGTACTGAGCGCTGTATTGAGGCGTTTTCGCAGCTTGCGCGTTGGCAATGGCTTCGGCGTTCGTCTTGGCAGCCAGATCTTTACGCTCACCAGATATTGCGGACAACAATTTGTCAGTCTCAGCGCGCGAGCGCGCTGCCTCCTTTGCCTCGGCCTCAAAATTGACGCGAATTTTCTCAGCCGCGATTGCCTGCTTCTCTTGCTCTATGCGCTGTAAAGCCGCCTGTTTTGCAACGGTCTCAGCTTCGCTGCGTTTTCGCGATACATCCGCCATCGCTTTTTCGACGGTACTTTTCTCGGCTGCAATACGCGACCCCGATTCTGCCTGCTCGGTCTTGGTTTGTGCTGCCAGCAATGCAGCTTCGTCGGCGAGTTTGCGCTTTTTGGTCGTGTCCACAAGCCGCTTCTCTGCCTCGTAGCGCTGCGCGATCAGACTGGCCTCGTCCTTGTCCGCCTTGGCGCGCACTTCTGCCGCTGCCGTCAAATCGGTTTCGGCCTTGAGCTTTGCCTCGGCGTCAATTTTCAGTGCGCGTTCAGTCACCGCACGCGCAAGCGCTGCCGCCGCGGCTTCTTGCTCAATTTTAGTCCGCGTAACCAGGGCCGCGCGCACTTTAGTGTCAATTTCGCGCTGCGTAGCGAGCTGCTGTTCAGCTTCACGCTCAAGCTTGGTTAGGTCAGCCGCGACTTTGATCGCATCCTCATGCTGCTTTAGTGCCTGCTCGGCGGTTTTGCGCGCGGCGGTCGCAGTGGCGAGCTCTTGCACTTTCTGTTTACGCAAATTGGCCAGCTCAGCAACACGTTTGTCGTTCTCTATTCTTGCCAGTGCCGCAGCTTCCGCGGCACGTTCTGCGGCAATACGAGCCTCAGTGGCGGATTTCAGTTCCGCCTCGGATTTTTCGCGCGCCGCAGCGGCTTCAGCTGCCGCACGCTCAGCCGCTGCGCGTTGCTGCGCCGCGGTGAGCGACTCTTTTTCAATCTTGGTGCGTACCGCCAAGGCGGCACTCGATTTGGTTTCCACTTCGCGTTGCGTAACAGCTTGCTTTTCGGCTTCACGATCAAGTTTTAGCTGCTCGGTCGCCGTCTTGATCGCTGCGTCGTGTTTTGCCAAAACATCCGCCGCAGCTTTGTTGGCTGCGATGGCTTTGGCGAGCTCCTGCTCTTTCTGCCCACGCAAGCTGGCCAGCTCACTTACGCGCTTGTCACCTGCTTTTCGCGCCATTGCCTCCGCTTCCGCTGCGCGTTCTGCCGCAATGCGGGATTCAGCAGCCGTTTTCAATTGAACCTCTGCTTTTTCGCGCACGGCTGCCGCTTCGGCTTGCGCCTTTTCAGCAGCAGCACGTTGTGTCGCTGCGGATTGCGCTTCTTGTTCGGCTTTTGTTCGCGCAGCCAGCGCGGCAATCGCCCGGGCCTCAACGTCTAGTTGCGAAATGGCCTGCTGTTCAGCCTGTCGATCAAGCTTGGCTTTGTCAGTTGCCGCCGAAACCGCAGTTTCATGCTGCGTCAACGCTTGCTCAGCAGCCTTCCGCGCCGCCGTTGCAGTCACGAGCTCTTGTTCCTGTCGTCCACGCAGAGTGGCTAACGCTGAAACACGTTTGTCATTCGCCTGTCGCGCTACTGCCGCTGCTTCCGCCTCGCGCTCTGCGGCAATTTTTGATGCGGTGACTGTTTTTAAATCAGTTTCAATTTTCTCGCGGGCGATTGCCGCTTCCGATACGGCCCGTTCAGCCGCTGCGCGCTGCTGGGCTGCTGCCAACGCTTCCTGTTCGGCCTTGGTGCGTGCTACGAGCGCAGCGTTCGCTTTGGCCTCAGCATCTCGGCGTGCGTTAGCATTGTGCTCGGCTTCACGATCCAGTTTGCTGCTGTCAGTGGCCACCTTGATCGCAGCTTCATGCTGCGCCAATGCATCTGCTGCAGCCTTGCTCGCCGCGATTGCGACAACCAGCTCTTGCTCTTTCTGGCCGCGCGAACTCGCCAACTCGGCGACCCGCTTGTCACCTTCTTTTCGTGCCGATACCGCTGCTTCTGCCGCGCGCTCTGTCGCAATCCGGGATTCGGCAACGGCTTTTAGTTCCGCTTCAGCTTTTTCGCGCAACGCCAGCGCTTCTGTTGCTGCACGTTCAAATTCAATCCGTTCCTGCGCCACTGCTTCCGCCTTCTGTTCGGCGGCAAACCGCATGGCAACGGCCTCACGTGCGGCTTGTTCAGCAGCTATTCGCTCTTTTGCCAGCTCTGCAGCGTGGCGCTCGGCCTCAGCACGTGCTTCCGCGTCCGCTTGTGTGTGTTGCTCGCGTGCAGACGCGGCTTTCGCTTCAGCAAGTAACACCGCCTCTTCTTCGGCCTTCTGATCTGCAATTTTTCTGGCGGCAAGTACGACGTTCAAGGTTGCGTCGGCTTCCTCGCGTGCAGCAACCGCCATTGCGGCAACTTTTTCAGCTTTTGTTCGCTGCTCTGAAATTTGTTCAGCTTCGCGTTCGGCTGCAATGCGCTCGTCAGTAAGTTTGGTTGCATCGCGCTCAGCCTGAGCGCGCATGTTGGCTGCTTCGATCAGTTCCTGCTCGGCTTTCGCACGGGTGTCGGCCTTGTGTTTCAACGCGAGTTCTGCTGCAGCAAGTGCGATGGCTGCCGCTTCCGCTTTTAGTTCTGCCTCAATTCTTGCTACTTCTGAATTCTGGGCCGCCGCCTCGGCATCAATCCGTTCCCGCGCAAGTTTCGCGGCAGCGCGGTCGTGTTCAGTTTTACCTTCAGTCTCGGTGCGTGCTAGCCGATCTTTTTCAGCCGCTTCTCTGGCTTCTGCGGCGACACGCGCGTCGGCTGCCATGCGCGCTTCCTGCTGCGCACGGTCGAGTTCTCCGGCCGTCAACGCTCGCTGCTTGATAGTCGCCAAGCGCGCAAGCACTGAGGCCTCGGCCTCCTTATCAGCCTTCATTTTGATGATTACATCGTCGATCGCACGCGTTTCGGCGTTGGCGCGTTCGCGCGCATTGGCTTCAGCGCGCTTTTCGGTTTCTACTTTTTCGATTGCAAGGCGCGCTTCTTCGCGTTCCGCATCTGCCTTGGCCACGGCCACATCGCGCAGGCCTGCTTCGGCGGCTTCGCGCTTGGCGATTTCTTCGAGCAATTTGCGTTCAACCTCCAGCCGCTTCTCAACGAGAGAGGTCGCGTCTTTCTCAGCCGCGATACGAGCGGCTGCCGTTAACTGCGCTTGATGTTCGATCTTGAGTCGTGCAATCGCTTCATCGATTGCACGCGCCTCCATGGCTTTTCGTTCCAGCGCTACCGCCGCAGTGCGTTGATCCACTTCCAGCTTCTGCGCTGCGAGTCGCACGCCTTCACTTTCGGCAGCGGCCTGTTTGCCAGCTGTCGCAAGCAGATTGCGTTCGCGCTCCTCAGCTTCGGTTGCCTCCCAAAAGGCCGCTTCTTTGTCTACTGGCGGGGCACCGGTATCGCCAGACGTGCCTGCGAGACTCTTGCGGCGCTGGGCCTCGGCCTCTTTAAGTTTGTCGATTAACTTGCTCATGCGAGTGCGCCCAGTTTTTCTGCTGCGCGGGTCAGCATATCTGCGAATATAAAAACGGCTGGTGTTGTCGCTATCATTCTCTGACCGTAATCATACCTCTAGAATCGATTCTACGGTTGGCTATGGGCCCAGAGAGGCCAAGCGGACTAAGTTGGCGCTCGCAGTATGGCGAATGTGGTTAAACTCGTGCCGATGCTGTTTGAGACTTGGCGCTGATAACCAGCGTCGGCAACTAAACCTTTCACTGACTGCCATGCATGACAAAACCGGCGTGAATTCTGATCCGTCCACATCACTCAGCGCTGCGCGGATTATTGTTACCGGCGGCACGTTCGACAAGCATTACGATGCGATAAAAGGCGAACTCACGTTCAAATTTTCCCATCTTCCCGCGATTCTTGAGCAAGTGCGCGTCACGCTGCCGATTGCCCTGGAAATCAACCAGCTAATTGACAGCTTGGAAATGCAGGACGAACACCGGAGGAGCGTGCTTGAGGCCTGCCGCGCAGCACCGGAAAAATTTATCGTTGTCATTCACGGTACAGATACCATGGCGCAAACGGCGTCGGTTGTTGGTAACGCAGGACTGAATAAAACCGTGGTTTTCACCGGCGCGATGATCCCGTATTCGATACAAGGGTCGGACGCATTGTTCAACCTCGGATTCGCGCTGGCAGCGGCGCAAACGCTGCCAGAAAATACCTATGTCGCGATGAATGGGCGCGTGTTTAACTGGAAAGAAGCGCAGAAGAACAAGGTCGCCGGGGTATTTGAGTCGATGTAATCGAGACGATCGAACAAGCGCTGAATTGTCAGCGCCGACATTGGCAAAACACTGTTCACCCCGGCATGGTAAATTCCCGATGGAATATTCGCACAGGCGGAACGAACATGGCGATATGGTGATGGGAAAACTGGGGGCTTTCCTGAACAAGGATGTGGGCAAGCTTGTGGAAGAAGCACGCAAGGTGCTCAACACTGACCTTGGCGCACTGGCCAAAGGGGCGGGGCGCGCCAACAAGGCTGATCCGGGCGAATTGCTGCCGGGTAAAGCTTCTGCGGATGAGACGCTTGAACCCGCTTTGCCCATCGAGGCCACGCCAGCGCCCATCACAAAACCGGTCGCACCGGCACAGCCAACTGCGGCGCCCACGTACGACCCGGATGTCACGCAGAAAATGGATCGCACCACCTTTCCCGCGTCGGTTGTCCCACAAGCTGCACCAGAGCACGCAAAGGCGATGCCCGCGTTCGACCCCGATGTAACGCAAAAGCTTGATCGGTCCCCCGTTGCTAAACCAGCGTCTGCTGCTCCCGGGCCATCGGCTCAGCCGTTTGACCCGGACGTAACGCAAAAACTGGATCGCACCGTCTTGCCTCCATCATCTTCGCCCTCGGCCTACGTAATCAACGCCACCAAATTCAGTCCGGAATTGCTGCTGCGGTCACAGCGTGAAGCCCCTGCCGGAAACGATGTCAATGTTTTGCTTGCCCACACTGTCGGCGATTTCAAACGTCCGCAGGCCACACCTTCTGGTGAATTGACAACTGATCCGGTCAATGCCGTCTATGCCGACAAAGGCGAGACGGTCCAAGTGCAATTGACACGATGCTGGGACGCCGATGAAGCGCGCCAGGAGGTGGAACGCATCATGACGATGATCGGCAGTGCCGCACACACGCCATCGGATCGTGCGTGGGTAATCGGCCCGACGCCGCAAGGGACGGTCTACGCGTGGAACCGCGATTGTTATTTCTTTTGCGCAACATCTCGAAAAGGCGCGCCTGCTCTCGCGCGGTTTTTGTCGGTCTATTCGTTTTAAGCGGGGATTCTGCCTGTAAGAACGCCCGACTACCGGCCGTTAAGCGGATACACAGGATCGTTGTAGCCGGCGGTCGAAGGATGACCCGGCGTTACCAGTGAATCGACCAGCGTTTCATCATCGTCGCTAATGGCGCAATCCAGCGCGCCAAAATAATCCTGCCATTGCAGGAGTGTGCGCGGCCCGGCGATCACCGAACTCACGGTTTTGTTGGCCAGCACCCAGGCCGTGGCAAAGTGCGCCAGCGATAGCCCTTTCTTGTCGCAATGCGCCCTCAATGTCTGCGCGATTACCAGCGACTCGGCGCGGAATTCAGTTTCCATCATGCGCTTGTCGCCCCGCCCGGCGCGAGTGCCCTCGGCAGGCATGCTGCCGGGTGCATATTTTCCGGAAAGCACGCCGCGGGCAATCGGGCTGTACGGGACAACGCCGATGCCAAAATGCGCGCAGGCCGCCAGCACTTCCACTTCCGGCTGGCGATTGAGCAAGTTGTAATAGGGCTGGCAAACGACCGGGCTGGGCATATTCATTTCAACCGCAAGGCGCACCATCTCGGCGATCCGCCAGCCGCGAAAATTCGACACGCCCCAGTAACGAATCTTGCCCGCCTGCAACAAGGCAGCGATGGCACGCAACGGCTCTTCCAGATCCATGCCGTTGTAATCGCGGTGCATATAATAGATATCGATGTAGTCGGTGGCCAGACGCTTCAAACTGGCTTCACACTCTCTCATCATCCATGTGCGCGAATAACCGGCTTCATTCGGACGATCAGACATCTTGTTGCCAATTTTGGTGGCGAGAACCCAGTCGGTGCGGTTGCGCTTCAGCAGTTCCCCCACCATCGTCTCCGATTTGCCGATTGAATAGACGTCGGCTGTATCGATGAAATTCACGCCTTGTTCGTGCGCATGCGCGACGATGCCGCGGGCCTCATTGATATCGGTCTGATCGCCGAACATCATGGTGCCCAGACAGAGCGCAGAAACGTTAAGCGGGCTTTTGCCCAGACGGCGATATTGCATGGCGGTATTCGCGATCAAGTAATGTGCGGAAGAAAAATGGCGCCATAAAGCGAAAAATAAAATAGACCCCAGCATTGGCGGGGCATTCAGGGCGTTTTCTGCCTATAAACCTCGCCAATGCTGGGGTTTGTCTTTTTCCTACTCTACTACTTGTTGACGCGCAATACGCGCACTCTGCGCACTATCAGCATCAGGCAACGGTTCATTTGGCTTTATCGCCAAGAGCGTTGCCGATCGACGTGTGTTTATTCGTCTCGTTGTACTCATTGTTGCCAACCGATTTCACGACGCGCTCCGTCGTTGGCTTTGCCAGACGCGAGCCAGTCAACAAGTCAGGCTCACCATTGGCCGCAGCGGCTTTTTTCGACTCGACGTATTTTGTATCGACTGCTGCACAGCCGCCCGCAGCCATCAAGGCCGACACAACAGCAACTAACAGATATTTTTTCATGGATTTGCTCTCACATTACGTTGAAAAATAATTGTAACGCCGATGTAGACGGGGTGTGTAGCGCTTTGTCACCGCAGTGCTTTTACTCAAACATCCACTATCGCGAACCTACTTCACCGCTTACCACCGTTTACGTCGTTCAGCGGCTTTCCGACGGTTTTCGGCAGGCTCGTCCACTGGCGGGCTGGCCAATTTATTTAGCGCGAAGAATGTCCCCACAATTGCCCGCGCGCTGGCGTGCCCATGCTCCATGCCGGTAACTTCGGCCACCATCGCTGCCAACGCCTTCCGGTCCAGCGTGTGCGCATCGGGATGCTTGGCGTAGAACATCGGGTAGCCCTGCTTCATTGCGATACCTAAAACCGCAGCGACTTGCGACGGATCGCGGAGACGCAAGTAAAGGTCGGTCGGCTTACCTTCACTAGTTAGCAAGCCGGTGCGCTTGGCGAGCGGAATAAACGCGCGATCTGATTCGCGGGAAAAACCAAGCGTGAAGCGCAGGAAATCGTGCGTAAAGATATCCGGAACATCGTGTTCACGAATCTTGGAAAAAACGTCGCCAATACAGCTATAGGCGAACATGAAAGGCGGATAGTGCGCGGTCATAAGTTTCTCCCTGAATGACATGGCAGTTGAAAAGCAGCCTGCGAATCTTTTGACTGCGCCCCAAATGGCTGTCAGGCTTGTGCTTCGTCAATGCAGGCGGTTTTTGGCAACCCGCTTTTGCCACTCAACAGGATATTTCGGTGCGGGTAAATCGTCAACGGATTTGTGCACAACGCAATCAAAACCGGAATTTCTTGACGCACGACATGTTTCCGCCTAACCTTCGGCGCTTAAGCGTTTTGTAGTCCGGGGAGAGCACGATCAGTAGGCCGGTCGTCGCCGAAGGCGCAACTCCCGTCAATCGCTCAGGTAACCGTACCTGGACTGCATAGCTTCTCTGGAGAGCGCGATGTGGTGGTGAACAGCCATGCACACGCCACCGAAGGGGCACACGGAATAGCCGTTTGATTCCGTAATCTCTCAGGTACAAGGACAGAGGGGAGGTTTGCAAAATTTCTGGCGATGATCGCCCGACGTTGTTGCAAACCTCCCTTTTTCATTTGTACTTTTTGGAGATTGCCGTGCCCGACGTTCTTAAACGCACCCCCTTATTTGCAGCCCACCAAAGTGCCGGTGCCAAGCTGATCGATTTCGGCGGCTGGGAAATGCCATTGCATTACGGCTCGCAGATCGAAGAGCATCACGCTGTACGCCGCAATGCCGGCATGTTCGATGTGTCGCATATGCGTGCGGTCGAAGTCCACGGCGCCGGTGCAGCAGCGTTTCTGCGCTACGCGGTCGCCAACAATATCGACATGCTCTCCACGCCCGGACGGGCACTTTATTCCTGCATGCTCAATCCCGATGGCGGCGTGATTGACGACCTGATTATTTACTTTCTCACCCCTACACACTATCGCCTGGTGGTCAATGCGGGCACCGCCGAAAAAGACATCGCGTGGCTGGAAGCATTACGAGTCAATGGTGCGTTTGAAGTTGTGCTCACGCCGAGAAACGATGTCGCGATGATCGCTGTGCAAGGCCCGCAGGCGCGCCGCATCGTTGGTGAAATGTTGCCGGAAGCGGCGACCACCATCGCGGCGATGAAACCTTTCAACAGTATCACCGTGGGCGAACTTTTTGTCGCCTGCACCGGCTACACCGGAGAAGACGGTTTCGAAATTATCATGCCCGCTGAAGAAGCCGTGATGTACTGGGAAAAATTGCAGCTAGCCGGCGTCAATCCTTGTGGCCTGGGTGCACGCGACACGCTGCGCCTCGAAGCGGGAATGAATTTGTACGGACAGGACATGACCGACCAGACGTCACCGCTGGAATCGGGCTTGGCATGGACCGTGGATCTAAAGACTGAGCGCGATTTTGTCGGCCGCAAGGCATTGCAGGCAAAACCCGTCGCGCTGCAAATGGTCGGGCTGGTATTGAAAGCCCCTGGTGTGTTGCGCGCGCATCAGGTGATACACACCAGCATGGGCACCGGCGAAATCACCAGCGGTACCTTTTCGCCCACGCTGTCAAAGTCGATCGCACTGGCACGCATACCCGTTGGCATTGCCGTCGGCGACACCGTGCATGCCGAGGTGCGTGGCAAGCATCTCGATTGCCTGGTGGTAAAAATTCCCTTCGTCCGCAACGGCCAATCCCTCATCTAATTCACATTAATCCTTCACCAACATCTGGAGAACCCGCATGACTATTCCCGCCGATTTGAAATACACCGAGAGCCACGAATGGATTCGCAGCGAAGCCGATGGCACGCTGACGATTGGCATTACCGACCATGCGCAAGATGCATTGGGTGATCTGGTATTTATCGAGCTCCCTGAAGTCGGCAGAACACTTGCAGCGAAGGAAAACTGTGTGGTGCTGGAATCGGTGAAAGCGGCGTCGGATGCGTATGCGCCTGTGGCAGGTGAAATCATTGCAGTGAATACGCCGCTGACCGACTCGCCAGAAACACTCAACAGCGAACCTTACGAAGCGTGGCTGTTCAAGATGAAGCCAGCGGTGGATGCGTCAATTGCTGGGTTGCTGGATGCGGCGGGTTATGCGGCCAGTATTGGCGAGGCTTAAAACCATTAAGAAACCCGTTCATGCCGAGCTTTTCGAAGCGCAGTTGCATTGCGGCGAACGAAAATTTGCAACATTTTCTGAGAACATTCATGACCGTTACCCGCCCCACCCTTGACTCCCTCCTCTCCCGCGACGCCTTCATCGGTCGCCACATCGGCCCTTCCGCCGGAGACCAGCGCGCCATGCTCGGTGTACTCAACCGCGCCACGCTCGATGCGCTCATCGCTGATGTGGTGCCGCCGAGTATCCACTCTGCGATGCCGTTGGACTTGCCATCCGCCCGCAGCGAACCAGAAGTGCTGGCGATGATGAAAACGCTCGCTGGTAAAAACAAGGTGTTCAAGAATTACATCGGCATGGGTTACTACCATTCGCATACGCCGAAAGTGATCCTGCGCAACGTTCTGGAAAACCCGGGCTGGTACACCG
>JANNRY010000128.1:0-1929 GCA_031401935.1 Betaproteobacteria bacterium
TTCGGCCATCCCGGCCGCACGCTCGGGCGCGCGATCAACCTCGATGTACAAACCGGCGAAGTCCTGTGCGTGCTCGGCCCCAACGGCGGCGGCAAGACGACCTTGTTCCGTACGTTGCTGGGCCTGTTGCCCGCGCACGGCGGATCGATTGCGCTAGGCGGAAAATCACTGGAAACTTGCACCCCGTCCGAGCGCGCCAAACTGATGGCGTATGTGCCGCAGGCGGGCAACAGCTACTTCGCTTTCACCGTGCGCGATGTGGTTTTGATGGGCCGAACGGCGCATCTTGGTTTGTTCGCCGCACCCGGCCCAAAAGATTTTGATGCCACCAATGTGGCGCTAACCGAGCTGCGCATCGCCCATCTTGCCGACAAAGCGTTTACACAAATCAGCGGCGGCGAACGCCAGTTGGCGCTCATCGCCCGCGCACTCGCGCAGGAATCGCCGCTGCTGATCATGGATGAACCCACCGCGAGCCTGGACTTCGGCAACCAGTCGCTGATGCTCAACGAAATCCTGCGACTGAAAGCCAGCGGCCGAAGTGTGCTTTTTTGTACGCATGATCCTGATCACGCGCTGCGATGTGCAGACCACGCGCTGCTGTTGCATGCGGGCAACGCGCTGGCACTCGGACGTCCGCGCGAAGTCGTCACCGCCGCCAACCTCAAGACGCTTTACGGCGTAGATGTGGAACTGATCGAGAGCCCATCGCACGGACAGGCTTTTTGCCGCCCGGCGTTGCGTAACAGCTAAAACAAAAATACCCATCGAAATGCCTTTGGACGTCACCGCTCGCACGGAATTGGGATTCGTTGTCGCCAAAATACAAAGTCTCCAATCCGCGAGACTTTTGGCGCATTTTCATGCTGCGACGCCCGCCAGTGCTTGACCTTGTCATTCTTTAGGTAGGATTCGTTCAGACGCGCCACTGACGGCTTTGCAACGCCTCATGTATGCTCCTTGCATGAGCGCGAACCGGATCGCACTTTTCCTCATTTCTCTCGCAATGCTGGCGCTGCCTGCGCACGCACTCGATCCGACCAAATCACTTAACCAGTATCGCCTCACCCAATGGGGCGTCGATGACGGGCTCGCCCATGGCTCGGTGCATTTGTTAACACAGGACACGGCAGGTTTCCTTTGGGTTGGCACGCTTGTCGGGCTGTCGCGATTCGATGGTGTGCGCTTCGTCAATGCCGTCTCGGCCGACCAGCAGCGCGCGGATTACTTTACCCGTGCTGCCGCATTCGGCAACACGCAGGACTGGGCCGTCATGGGCGAAGGCGGTGTGGCCAGGCGCATCGACCACCGCTGGCAAGTCCATCCACTGCCCAATGTCGGCACCGTGCGTTCGATTGCGCCGCGGCGAGCTGGCGGCTATTGGGTTGGCAGTGAGCGCGGCGTGTTCGTTATGTATCCCGGCGACGGTGCAATCGGTACCGGGCCCGTTAAAGCCGAACCCGCCGGCTTTGGCCCGCGCGGGCCGATCTGGTTCTTGCGCGAAGACGACGATGGCCGCCTTTGGATGTGCACAGAGTCGGGTACGTACTTGCGCGAAACAGATGGTCGCGTGCGGCATCTGGAAAAAGAATTTGCGATACCAGAGCGCGTCGCATGGATGGTCCATCGCGACCGAAACGGTGTGAACTGGATCGGTGGTCGCAACGGCTTGATCCGGTTCGATGACAAGTCACATCGCGTCTTCACCACTGCCGATGGCTTGGCACTGGCGACAGTGCGGTGGATCGCGGAAGACCGCCACGGCTCGCTGTGGCTGGCGACACCCGGCGGCGGGCTGCAACGCTATCGTGAAGGCAAGTTTGAAACGCTGCGCACGCAGGACGGCCTCAATAGCGATAGTGTGATGAGTGTGCATGTGGATCGCAACGATAACGTCTGGCTCGGCATGGCTGGTGGTGGTGTCGGGCG
>JANNRY010000129.1:0-1593 GCA_031401935.1 Betaproteobacteria bacterium
CTCAAAACCATTGCCGACTTTCGCGCCACCATCTGCTTCACCGCGCCGACCTTCTATCGCCAGATGGCAGGATTGGCCGCCAATCACGATCTGTCATCACTCAAGAAATGCGTGTCCGCCGGCGAGGCCCTGCCGGACACGACACGCCAGTTGTTCAAGGAGGCCACCGGCATCGAACTGATCGACGGCATCGGCTCGACCGAAATGATCCACATCTTCATTTCGCACACCCCCGAGGCGGTGCGTCGCGGCGCGACCGGGAGGGCGATTCCTGGCTACCAGGCGCAAGTGCAGGACGATGCGGGCCGTGTGTGCGCGCCGGGCGTGGTCGGCAAGCTGGCGGTCAAGGGGCCGACCGGCTGTCGCTACCTGTCCGACCCGCGCCAGAAGGACTACGTGAAAAACGGCTGGAACATCACCGGCGACGCCTATTCGATGGACGCCGACGGCTATTTTTTCTACCAGTCGCGTACCGATGACATGATCGTCACCGCCGGCTACAACGTGGCCGGGCCGGAAGTGGAGTCATGCCTGCTGGCGCACCCGGCGGTGGCCGAGTGCGGCGTGGTCGGCGCACCCGACGCCGAGCGCGGCCAGATCGTCAAGGCCTATGTGGTGCTAAAGCCGCAACACAAGGGCGATAGCGCGCTGAGGAAGGCGCTGCAGGACTACGTCAAGGCCGCGATCGCGCCTTACAAATATCCGCGCGCGATCGAGTTCGCGGCCGAATTGCCGCGCACCGAGACTGGCAAGTTGCAACGCTTCAAGCTGCGCCAGACCGCAGCAGCGGCAAGCAAAAAATAGGCACGGCCGGCCAAGCGAAGCCAGTCAGGCAATCGCACCAGGCAAGGGCAGGCAACGCAAAGGCAGGCAACGCAAGGGCAGAAAAAGCCCGCCCAAGCAAGCGCGCCGGATGAGGGGCGCCATGCGCCCTTCGATCCGGCGCACGTATTGCGTCATGCAAAGCATGTCGTAATACGCTTACTTTCCCAGCGCCCCGAACACCTTCTTCACAATATCGGTCCCCTTGCCGATCGGATCGGCGCGAATCGCCTTCTCCTCGTCGGCCATCATCAGAAACAAGCCATCGAGCGCCTTCTGCGTGACAAAGCTCTCCACATTGGCCTGATCCCCCTTGATGATGCCAAGCTTGGCCCCCTTGCCCGCGAACTCGTTGTACTTTTGCGCCAGCCCCACGCGCTCGGTCGCCTTCTTGACGATCGGCAGGAACTTGGCGCGCAGCGTATCCGAGGTCTTGCCCTTGAAAAACTGCGTTCCCGAATCCTGGCCGCCGCTGATGATGCCCTTGGCATCCTGCACACTCATCGACTTGATCGCATTGATGAACACCGGCTTGGCCTCGCCCACCGCGCTCTCAGCGGCGCGATTGATCGCCAGATGCAGTTCCTCGGCCTGTTTTTTCATGCCCAGCGCGTTCATCACGCCGCGCGCATCCTCAAGATAGCCGGGCAGCGGAATCTTGACTTTCGGGTTGTTCCAGAAGCCATTGGCGACCGCCAGCTTTTCCACAGCTTTCAGCGTTGAGCTGTTGAGGGCCGATTTAAGGCCGGCGCTCGCGTCCTGATTCGATAT
>JANNRY010000130.1:0-12326 GCA_031401935.1 Betaproteobacteria bacterium
CGATCTGGCCAAGGTATGAGGGATCTGTCAGGATTTCCTGATATCCGGTCATCGCAGTATTGAACACCACTTCGCCTGCACTGTGGCCTTCAGCTCCGATGGATGTCCCCTTGAACACCGAACCATCGGCGAGCACAAGGACAGCGGAATGGGTTGGGTTATGCACGTAAACTCCGGGGAAACGCGAGAAATGCTCGCGCGACGCGCATAAAAAACGGGAAAGACCGGTGTCGGCACTTTCCCGCGCTCTTCGAATAAAAGCTCTCGCGATTAAGAGCGTATTTTACCTTATTGCGCACGCTTCGGCAAACCGCGTTTGCGTTTATCTACTTACGTAAGCCCCAAGACCTCGGGCATATCGTAGAGGCCGTTTTTCTTGCCGGATAGAAATACCGCAGCCAGCATCGCGCCTTGCGCATAATTGGTACGCGATGACGACTTGTGGGTAATTTCGATGCGCTCACCGATGCCCGCAAACATAACGGTGTGGTCGCCGATGATGTCACCGCCGCGCATCGCTGAAAATCCAATCGTGCCGGATTTCCGTTCACTAATAACACCGTGCCGATCAAAGACAGCGATTTCATTCAACGACTTGCCAATCGCTTTGGCCGCAATTTCACCCAATTGCAGCGCCGTTCCTGATGGTGCATCGACTTTGCGGTTGTGATGCGTCTCGATAATTTCGATGTCGTATTGTTCGTGCAATGCCTTGGTCGCGAGCGCAACCAGTTTGAGCACGACGTTCACGCCGACACTCATATTCGGTGCAAATACAATTGCGATGTCGGCTGACGCGGCCTCAATTTGTTTTTTCTCGTCGACCGAAAACCCGGTGGTACCGATCACCAGATTAATGCCGCGTTGTCGGCAGGCTGCAATGTGGCGCAGTGTTGCGTCGGGCCGGGTGAAATCGATGAGCACTGCTGCGGTTGCTATCGCAGCATCAACGTCCGCGCTGATCGCGACCCCGGCGGCATTGGCGGAAAGTACGCTTGCATCTTGCCCAAGTAGCGGACTTGCGGCATGTTCAAGGACAGCGCAGATCGTCGCGTTCGGCACGGCACCGGCCGCTTCAAGCAGCGCGCGGCCCATGCGGCCACCGCCACCGGCAATCGCCAACTGCAATTGTGGCCTTCCCGACATATGCGCTTACTGTTTTGGCGGCGGTGCGCCCGGTGGCAATGTATTGGGCAACTGGCGTTTTTCGCCGCCACCGGTCAGGATTTCGATTGCCGACGCTTGGCCGTCAACTCTGGCGACCTTGTCGTTCTCAAACATCACCGTGACTTTGAATTGCTGTTTGTCGCGACCAAACGGCCCATATTTGGTGCTCTGGTCGAGGCTGAAATAATAGTCCCAACGATTACTGTTAAACACATCCTGCAGCAGTGGTGTGCCGAGTGCTGTGCGAACATCGAGCCTGCTCATGCCGGGTTTTACTTTGGCAACTTGCTCCTGTGTAACCAGATTGCCCTGCTGGATATCAATGCGATGCACACCAAACCCGGCGCAACCCGCAATAAATAAGGACGAAATTGCAACGGCAGCAATGGCAGCAGGGAAACGGGCCGTATAGCGGGGCACAAACATGGCAGACTTTCAAAACGACTTAACGGGCCATTATAGCCGACGGTGCACCCGTCAAAACCTGCACGACATGGCGAACATTGCGCACCGCAACCTGCACGCAAAAAACAGCTTATGATGGTTCTCCTTAATGCGAGATCGCCATGTCTGAATCAAAAGAACTGCGAAACATGGGCCTCAAGGCCACCTTTCCGCGCTTGAAAGTGCTGGATCTTTTTCAGAATTCCACCCAGCGCCACATGTCGGCCGAAGATGTCTACAAATTGCTGCTGCTTGAAAATGCCGACATCGGCCTGGCAACGGTATATCGCGTACTGACCCAATTCGAGCAGGCGGGATTGCTGGTGAGGCACCATTTCGAAGGCGGCAAAGCGGTTTTTGAATTGAATGAAGGTAGCCATCACGATCACCTCGTGTGCATGCAATGTGGACGCGTGGAAGAATTTTACGACGCCGAAATTGAAAAGCGTCAGCAAAAAGTAGCCAAAGACAGGGGATTCAATATTCACGACCACTCCCTGTATCTTTACGCCGATTGCATCAAGCCGCATTGTCCGCACAAGAAAACGGCATAAACCACGCATTGTCGGCATGAAAGCTTCCCTGCAACCCGGCATTGCCCACACCTTCAGCTTCATCGTCCCCGAAAGCAAGACGGTGCCGCATGTCTATCCGGAGGCGGCTGATTTTCAGATCATGCCAAACGTGTTCGCGACCGGTTACCTGGTTGCGTTATGCGAATGGGCCTGCGTTGATTTATTGAAGCCGCACCTCGACTGGCCCGCCGAGCAGAGCCTGGGCACGCATGTGAATCTTTCGCACACCGCCGCCACGCCGCCGGGGCTGACCGTGACGGTCGAAGCAACACTGGAACGTATCGACGGCCGCAAGCTGACGTTCCGCGTCACCGCGCACGACGGCATCGACGCAATCACGTCCGGCACCCACGAACGGGTTATCATCAATTACGACAGATTCAATGACAAGCTGGCAAAGAAAATATTGGCTGCGGGTCAAGTGCAAAAACAAGAGGTGGACTGTGAATAATTTTGCGAATAAATTCTGGCGATGGTTTTTCTGGTGTTGTATCGGCTTTGGCTTTGGCGTCGCGGGCATTGCGCACGCGCGTGATACGGCACCCATCCTCAAAGACTTCCCGATCATTCTTGTGTTGGATTTGCCCAAGGAAGGCCGCGATACGCTGAACCTGATCCGCAAAGGTGGCCCCTTCCCCTATTCAAAAGACGGCACCGTTTTTTCCAATCGCGAACGCATTCTGCCCAAGCAGCCGCGCGGCTATTATCACGAGTACACGGTAAAAACGCCCCGCTCGCGCGACCGCGGCGCACGTCGCATCGTCTGCGGCGGCATGTCAGGCAAACCACAGACGCAAGCTCGCGAAGCCTGTTACTACACCGACGACCACTACGCATCGTTCAAGAAAATCAAGGAGTAACGAGATGGCTTCTCCCGAACTCAAGAACCTTCTTGCCAGCGACCAACCGCGCGGCGTGTATTGGTCAAAATCGCACGCGAGTGTTGCTGAGCTGAGCAAACTGGCACGCTCAAAAGGGATGGCCTTTTTTCATCTTGAGGGCCAGAAAATTGAGAAGAAAGAGCAATTTCTCAATCACGCCGCCGTCGCGATGAAATTTCCCTCGCACTTTGGCAATAACTGGGACGCGTTCTACGATTGCCTCACCGACATGGACTGGGTCGAAACCCAAGGCTATCTGATTTATTTCGATCACACTGACGCCTTCGCCGACCATCACGAAAGCCAGCTTGAAACCGTCGTTGAATTGTTTCAGGACGCAGTGGACTTCTGGAAAGGCGAAGGCAAACCAATGCTGGTGGTGCTGTCAGGCGCCAATTCGCCGCCGGGGATGAAGAAAATATGAAGCCCTAGCATTGGTGCGGGTTTTCAGGCATTTATGCCATGAGAACCCCGCCGATGCTTGTTCTACGATGTTTATCGTAAAACCGAGATTAGTCATCACTCGATGAACGCAATCGTCATTCCTGACGCGTAAACCGAATATCACCGTAGTAGGCGCTGGTATGCGTTTCGGTGGCATTCGAATCCGTCATCACGCCGACGAAAATAATCGTGCCGGGCGGCTCGCCGAACAAGCGTTCGAAATCTTGTTTCACGTTACGCTGAAAATTGATCCACTGCCCAAGCCGCTCCGGGCCAGATTCAACGACGAGCATTTTCGCGCGTGATGTTTTGGCGTGATCGAGCACCGTTTCCTTGGGCAGTTTGTTTTCCCAGATGTACTGAATTGTGGCGTAGGGCATCTCGCGTCCGCTAAACAACTTGACAGTCTGCGCGAGTGCGCTGTCTTCAAAATCAAACTTGGACTTGTCGCCATCGAAGGCAACGATGATTCGCACCGGGGAATCGTCGCCCGTGCGGCTGGCGTTATCGGCACCGACAATCAACTGCGGCACTTTCCAACGCCACTGCAGGGTTGGGTAATCCAATGCTGAGAGTAAAAGTGGCTGCAATAAACCAGACGCGGACACATTCGCATCCGCCTCAAGCACGCGCTCGCCCTCATGATCAACGATACGATATTTGGTGCGCGCTAAAAACCTCGACAGCACCCATTGCTCCCACGCAGGCGGCGCGGTTTCACCAGCGGAGGTCAACGAGAACGGCTGCACTGCTTCGAACGGCATCATCAGCGCTGATGTTTCTGCACGCGGGGTAATGAGCGCGCAGCCCGCAACTGCACACAAACTACAAACAATCACACTGCACACAAGCATCCGCATTTACGTCACCCCTCCACAATTGTCCAAACAACATGATAGTCGCTTGATATGACCACTCCCTTACTTCGCAATTTCCTTGCGCTTATGCCCTTCCTCATTCCGAACTCGCGATCAGCGCCGCGTTGCCGCCTGCCGCTGCCGTGTTAACGGTAAACGTGCGCTCAGAGGCAAAGCGGAACAAATAATGCGGCCCACCCGCTTTTGGTCCGGTGCCGCTCAATCCTTCGCCACCGAACGGCTGCACACCGACCACCGCGCCAATCTGGTTGCGATTCACGTACACGTTGCCTACGTGCGCGCGAGCACGAATGGCGCGGATTGTTTCTTCGATGCGCGAGTGAATCCCCAGCGTCAATCCATAACCGCTGGCGTTGATCGCATCGACAACATCCATGAGCTGGTCCGCCTCGAACGCGAACACATGCAGAATTGGCCCGAAGACTTCGCTTTTAATGGTATCGAACGCCGGAATCGCAAATGCACAAGGCGCGAAAAAATAGCCTGCAGGAATGTCGCGCGGCAACGTCGTCCGGCCGATGGATTTGAAGTTCTGCGCCATACGTTCGCGATGCGCCACCAGCATGTCTAAAGCATCGCGATCAATCACCGGCCCGATGTCGGTATCAAAACGTGCCGGATCGCCAAGGCGCAATTCCTGCATCGCCCCTTCAAGTAACGTCGCCAATCGCGGATAGATATCTTTCTGCACGCACAGAATCCGAAGCGCCGAACAACGCTGC
This sequence comes from Betaproteobacteria bacterium, assembly GCA_031401935.1. GTDB lineage: Bacteria > Pseudomonadota > Gammaproteobacteria > Burkholderiales > Usitatibacteraceae > UKL13-2. The sequence continues at coordinate 5,112 of JANNRY010000130.1, forward strand.
CCCGCGCTATTAAATGCGGATGCGATCACGTCGTTTACTACCTGCTCCGGCAGCGCCGAAGAATCCGCGATCATCGCGTTCAGGCCGCCCGTTTCTGCAATGAACGGAATAATCGGCCCAGCGCGATTGGCGAGGCTGCGATTGATCGCCTGCGCAGTGGAAGTGCCACCCGTGAACGCCACGCCAGCGATACGTTTGTCGATCACCAACTTCGCGCCGATGACCTCACCGCGACCCGGCAACAGCGCAATCGCATCTTTGGGCATGCCAGCTTCGAGCAACAGCTTGACGGCCTCGAACGCGATAATCGGCGTTAGCTCGGCTGGCTTGGCGATCACTGCATTGCCCGCCGCAAATGCCGCGGCGACCTGCCCCATAAAAATGGCCAGCGGAAAATTCCACGGCGAAATAGAGGCGAATACGCCGCGTCCGTGCAGCGATAATTCATTGCTCTCGCCAGTCGGGCCCGGCAAAAATTGCGATACGGCGAAATGCTCCCGCGCGAGGGCTGCGTAATAGCGGCAAAAATCCACCGCCTCCCTCACCTCACCCAACGCGTCGGGCAATGTCTTGCCAGCTTCGCGCACGCACAGCGCCATGAAAAACGCGTGTCGAGATTCCAGCAAGTCCGCAGCCCGGTCGAGCACTGCAGCACGCTCCGCCCCCGGCATGCCGGGCCATTTAGAAGTGATGTCCAACGCCAAATCCAGCAGTTGCTCATCGGCCTCTTCGATGGTGCCGATTTTATCGAGCGTTGCGGGATTAATTGCATCGAGTAGTGCGCCGCGCATTACCTCGCCCGCGATCAGCGGCGCAGCAATAAAATCAGTGCGCTGGTACGTTGCTGTCATCGCCGCCTGCAAAGTATCGGTAGCTGCGACATCAGCGAAACTGAAGCCGCCTGAATTCAATCGGCTGACATCGGATGCCTTGAATAAATTTATCGGCAACGGCAGCTTGGCATTTGCTTTTAGCGGATTACTTTCACACGCAGCAATCGGATCGGCAATGACATCTTCAATCGACACATCAGGATCGGCGATGCGGTTCACGAATGAAGAATTCGCGCCATTTTCCAGCAATCGGCGAACGAGGTACGGCAGCAAATCTTCGTGCGTGCCCACCGGCGCGTAGACGCGACAGGCTGCACCGAAACTACTGATCACTTCCTCGTAAAGCTCCATGCCCATGCCATGCAGGCGCTGAAATTCGAATTGCTTTTTATTGTCACCGCTGCCCGCACGTTCGAGGATTGTCGCGACGGTGTGCGCGTTGTGCGTGGCAAACTGACAATAGAACGCTTCCGGTCGCGCGAGCATTTTTGCAGCGCACGCCAGATATGATGCGTCGGTGTTTGCTTTGCGCGTAAATACCGGATAGCCGGTGAATCCCTGCATCTGCGCGCGTTTGATTTCGGTATCCCAGTAGGCACCTTTCACCAGCCGCGTCATCATGCGCCGACCATGCGTGGCCGATAGCGCTGCCAGCCAGTCGATCACATGGCTCGCGCGTTTTTGATAAGCCTGTACCGCGAGACCGATGCCTTCATAACCTGCAAATCGCGCATCGCTGTAAACGGCGGCGAACAATTCAAGCGAAAGTTCCAGCCGTTCAGTTTCTTCAGCATCCAGTGTCAAACCGATACCGCCATCGCGTGCCATTTCGGCAAGCGCCATCACCTTCGGCAACAACTCCTTCATCACCCGTTCACGATGCGCCAATTCATAGCGCGGATGCAGCGCGGAAAGTTTTACTGATATGCCGGGTGCGTCGAACACACTCTGGCCCGGTTTCACTGCCGATGAAATCGCCTTGATCGCATCCTGATAGGCGATGAAATAACGCTCGGCATCTTGCGCCGTCATCGCCGCTTCGCCGAGCATGTCGTAGGAGTGGCGATATTTGGCCTGATCATCCGATTCGGCGCGCTGCAATGCGTCCCCAATATTGCGGCCCATCACGAATTGCTCCGCCATCAGCTTCATGCCTTGGCGCAATGATGCCCGCACGATGGGTTCGCCCGCCTTCGCCGCAAGCCGCGTCAACCAGCCGCCGACATCGGCGAATGTATCGGCCGTCGGGGAGACCAATTTGCCGGTGAGCATCATCCCCCAAGTGCCCGCATTGACCAGCAGGGAATCCGATGCGCCCAGATGTTTCTTCCAGTCACCCTGTGAAAATTTGTCCTTGATCAGTTTGTCGGCGGTTGCCGCGTCGGGGATGCGTAGCAGCGCTTCGGCCACGCACATGAGCAACACACCTTCCTGCGACGAAAGATCGTATTGCGTCAAAAACGATTGCATGCCCGAATGATTTTGCTGGCGCGCACGCACTGCTTCGACCAACGCGCGTGCCGTCGCAGTGGCGCGGGTATTTGCATCAGGAGAAAGTTTGGCAACAGCTATCAATGCATCGAGGGTACGTGATTCATCGGCGAGAAAGGCGTCGCGTAGTGGGGAAAACGATGGGAACATGATCTTGGCGGTCTAGGGGGAGGTGCGGCATTATCGCAAATGCTGGGTACATTCACTCGCCGCCACCGCGTTCATCGTATTTTCGCCGGACATGCATCGCCTGGCCCACGCTGCTATCATCTGCTCACAATAATCAGGAGGAGAACGTTCCGTGCTGAACGCCTTGGATGCACTCGTGCCGCAACGCTACTGGGCTTGGGCGAGCTGCGCAATACTTGCCCTGTTGTGTCTGGCCGCCTCGCCACTCACACCGATCTGGCTCTGGCCGGCAACAGTATTCGTATTGCTGTTTCTGGTGGGTGTGCTCGATTTCACGCAGGGCAAACAGGCGATACGACGCAACTACCCGGTGATCGCGCATTTCCGCTTTTTCTTCGAATTTATCCGCCCGGAAATTCGCCAGTACTTCATCGAGGCTGATCGCGAGGAGCTGCCGTTCTCACGTGCACAACGCTCGATTGTGTATCAGCGCGCCAAGGGAGCGGCTGACAAACGTCCATTCGGCACGCAGATGAATGTTTACGAGCCCCAATACGAATGGATGAACCATTCGATTGCGCCAACCGATATCGCCAGCCACGATTTTCGAATCAGCATCGGCGGACCGACCTGCACCAAGCCGTATTCAGCCAGCGTGTTCAATATCTCGGCGATGAGTTTCGGTGCGCTATCGGCCAACGCAATTCTGGCGCTGAATGAAGGCGCAAGACGCGGGCACTTTTATCATGACACCGGCGAGGGATCGATCTCGCGTTATCACCGTGGCATTGGCAGCACCGGCGGCGGCGACCTTACGTGGGAAATCGGCAGCGGCTATTTTGGTTGCCGCAATCCACAAGGCGGATTCGACGAACAGAAGTTCCGGGAAAACGCGGCGGGCGATCAGGTAAAGATGATCGAGATAAAACTATCGCAAGGTGCCAAGCCGGGACACGGAGGCGTATTGCCAGGAGCAAAAGTCACACCTGAAATCGCGGAGGCACGTGGCGTACCGGTTGGCGTTGATTGCATCTCACCAGCCAGGCATTCAGCATTTTCAACACCGCTAGGGCTGCTGCAATTCGTGGAGAAACTCCGCGAGCTGTCGGGCGGCAAGCCCGTTGGTATCAAATTCGCCGTTGGGCATCCGTGGGAATGGTTCAGTATCGTCAAGGCGATGCAGCAAAGCGGCATTACGCCCGATTTCATCGTGGTCGATGGCGGCGAAGGCGGCACTGGCGCGGCACCCCTTGAGTTCACCGATCACGTCGGGGCGCCGTTGCGCGAAGCGCTAATGCTGGTGCATAACACGTTGGTGGGCGTTGGCCTGCGTGACCGAATCCGCATCGGAGCATCAGGAAAAATCGTTACCGCGTTCGACATCGCCCGCACCATCGCGATGGGTGCAGACTGGTGTAACTCCGCGCGCGGCTTTATGTTCGCGCTCGGCTGCCTGCAAGCGCAAACCTGTCACACCGGTCACTGTCCAACAGGTGTAAGCACGCAGGACCCCAATCGCATGCGCGCACTGGTGGTGCCGGACAAGGCCGAGCGGGTATTTCAGTTTCATCAAAACACCTTGAAAGCGTTGAAAGAGTTGCTCGCGGCAGCCGGCCTCACCCACCCAAGTGATCTTGGACCGGAGCATGTCATTCAACGGGTATCGGCGACCGAGGTGAGGTCGCTTGCGGCGTTGCACACGTGGGCCAAGCCGGGCGAATTGCTGTCAGCCATTCCGGAATTACCGGTGTTCAAAGTATTTTGGGCAGTCTCACGCGCCGAATCATTTGACGCACCGCCCAATGTCCTTTCGACGCGTGGCATAAAGATTCATTAGCAAGAAGTCTGGCTCAAACGGAGTAATGCATGAACCGGCAGGAGCGTGACACCTTTGGCATGATCGACGTTCCCAATGAACGCCTGTGGGGTGCACAAACACAGCGCTCCCTTCACCATTTCCATATCTCCACCGAGCGCCTGCCTACAGAGCTGATCATGGCGCTGGCGATGGTCAAGCGCGCATGTGCTGTAGTCAATCTTGATCTGCAATTGTTGCCGTCTGAAATGGCGAGTGCGATTATCAGCGCGGCTGACGAGGTGCTGGCCGGGAAACACCCCAATGAATTCCCGCTGTCGATCTGGCAAACCGGCTCCGGCACCCAGAGCAATATGAATATGAATGAGGTACTAGCCAATCGCGCCTCAGAGCTACTTGGCGGTGAGCGCGGCATGGCGCGGCGCGTGCACCCGAATGACGACGTGAATCTTGGCCAATCGTCGAACGATATTTTTCCTACCGCAATGCATGTGGCAGCCGCCATCGGCATCCAAAATCACTTGTTGCCCGCATTGCAGATACTGCGCAATACCCTCGCACAAAAATCCATCGCGTTCGACGGCATCATCAAAATCGGTCGCACCCATTTGCAGGACGCCACGCCGCTCACGCTGGGCCAGGAAATTTCTGGCTATGTAGCACAGCTCGACCATGCAAAGGAGATTATTGCCGTCACCCTGCCGTGGATTCTCAAGTTGGCCGCCGGTGGCACTGCCGTCGGCACGGGCTTGAATACGCACGCTGAATTTGGTACTCGGGTTGCCAGCGAATTCGCACGCTCTACCGGTCTGCCATTTGAAACCGCGCCCAACAAATTCGCCGCACTCGCCGCACATGATGAGCTGGTGGCAGCACACGGCACATTGAAAACGTTGGCGGCGGCGTTGATGAAAATCGCCAACGATATCCGCTGGCTGGCGTCTGGCCCGCGCGCAGGCTTGGGCGAAATATCGATTCCGGAAAACGAACCGGGCAGTTCGATCATGCCCGGCAAAGTCAATCCAACACAATGCGAGGCACTCACCATGCTCTGCGCGCAGGTATTTGGTAACGACGTGGCGATCAACTTTGGTGGCGCCTCTGGCAATTTTGAATTGAATGTGTTCAAACCGCTTATCGCGCATAACTTCCTGCAAAGCGTGCGCTTGCTGGCCGATGGCATGACCAGCTTTGAGGAGCACTGTGTTCGCGGTATTGACGTTAACATCGCGCGCATCACTGAACTGATGGAACGTTCGCTGATGTTGGTAACCGCGCTCGTGCCCCACATTGGCTATGAACGCGCCGCTGAAATCGCCAAGCGGGCGCACAAAGATGGCACGACGCTAAAGGTGGCGGCAGTGGCCTCTGGCCATGTGACCGCGGACGAGTTTGATGGCTGGGTGCAGCCCGCACTGATGATCGGGAAATAGCATTAAAATTCGACAGAAAATCAGTCACGGTGGAATGGGACATGAACGTGGGTAAGGCAGTTCTCTGGATCGGCGCAGCGGCCATGGTCGCCATGCTCGCATTTTTGATTGGCGTTTTTACCATGGCCAAACTCGTCTGGCCGGTCGGGGCCATCGCGCAGATCAAAGAGTTTGCCACAGGTCAGTCGGGCGATATAGCGGAAGGCCAGCCGGTCTATGACGCGTTTGGACGATTGATGAGCTACCCCGGAAAAACGGCGATCAATTGTCCACAACAAACTGTAAAAACGATGGTGCTGCTGGCTGCCGGTCAATCAAACCTGGTGAACAATGCAGGCCAGCGCTACACGAGCAACGTGGATAACCGCATCGTCCAAATCTGGAACGGCAAGTGTTATCAAGCCTTCTCCCCACTTCTCGGCACGAGCGGAACAAGCGGGGAGTCCCTGACACTGCTCGGCAATAAATTAATTGCCGCAGGCATGGCTGACCAGATCGTGTTCGCCGCTGCCGCCATCAAAGGTACCGGCATATCACGCTGGAAAGCGGGTGGGGACATGAACGATTTGCTTGGTGACGTAATAGCCGACGTGAAAATAAACTATCGCGTCACTCATGTGCTGTGGCATCAGGGGGAAAGTGACTTCGACGAAGGCACGACTGCAAAAAATTATTCGTCGATGTTTTCTTCGTTCGTTGACACTCTGCGCGCGCGTGGCGTCGACGCGCCGATATTCACCTCCGTAGCGTCGAAATGTCGCGTAAATCCGCTTTGGAAACCCGACAATCCCGTCGCAACAGCGCAACGAACATTACCCGATAAATCCAAAAACATCTTCACGGGCGTCGACACCGACACGTTGCTTACGGCCGTCGACCGTTTTGATGATTGTCATTTTTCCGCGACTGGGCAGGAAAAATTCGCAGATGCCTGGGTCAAGGCGATCAAAGATTCTCAATGAGCAACACCGATCCTGCTGAGCAAGGATAACCTCATGACAACAAACGTAATAACAACTTGGCATCAGCTCGTTGCATCTCGCGATGTCAACGGCCTCGGTTTACTGCTTGCCGACGACGCTGTTTTCCATTCGCCGATTCTGCATGCACCGCAAGTCGGCAAGGCGCTCACAAAGCGGTACTTGTCTGCCGCGTTCGGTGTTTTCTTCAATGAATCATTCCGCTACGTTCGCGAGGTCGTCGGTGAGCGTGACGCGGTGCTGGAGTTTGCGGTGGAGATCGACGCCATTACTGTGAATGATGTCGACATGATTCGATGGAATGACGACGGCAAGATCGTGGATTTCAAGGTGATGCTGCGTCCGCTCAAGGGCATCAATGTGATTCACCAGAAAATGGCAGCGATGCTGCAAAATATGCAGTGAAAGTGATTCAGGTAAAAGTCAAACCCAACGCACGCGTTTCCGCGCTTAGTGAACAGCCCGACGGCACGTGGCTGGCGCAAATAAAGTCACCGCCGGTTGATGGTCGGGCAAATGAAGAATTGGTAGCA
>JANNRY010000131.1:0-11230 GCA_031401935.1 Betaproteobacteria bacterium
GGTAGCGATGCAACCAGATCGGATAAATCTCATACACGTTCTTCTGCTGCCAATCAGTGAGCGTCACCGCAAAATGGGTTGCGTCGATGCCAGTTTCTTCCTTCACTTCACGCGTTGCGGTCTGGAGGAGCGATTCACCCGCCTCCTGACTACCCGTCACTGATTGCCAATACCCGGGGCGGTCCGCCCGTTCAATGAGCAAAACCTCCTGTTTGGCCGTGTGGATGACCACCAGAGTCGAGCGCGGAATTTTGAATGGTTTGGGGGTTGGCATGCTCTGATTGTAAGGTGTCTTGCCTCAGCGAGCAGCGAGAGTGTCAAAGCCATTCTGTTAAAATCAGAGACCGCTCAGAAAGTGTACTTTGTCCTCTCCGCCGTTTCCCGTATCGCCCCCACACTCATCGTTAACACGCGCCAAGTATCTGCACGGCGCGGCGTGGGGATTGTTTGCCATTTCCATTTGGGTGGGCTGGATATTGCTCACCCGCTATGGCGTCACGACGACACTTTCGCCATATGACATCACCGCGTTACGGTTTGCCTGCGCGGGCTTGTTGTTGGCTCCCATCGTTTACCGGCAAGGCTGGGGGCTCAAGCGCGTCGGCTTGAGGGCATGGCTAGTGATTGTCTGCGGCGCGGGTGTGCCGTATGTATTGATCGCTTCAAGCGGATTGCAATTCGCGCCAGCTGCACATGCGGGCGCATTGATTCCCGGCACGATGCCGCTGTGGGCCACGCTGCTGGCGATGTTTTTTCTTAAAGAAGAAATTGCCGGCGTTCGCAAACTTGGGCTCATGCTGATTCCCGTCGGCATTTTTGTCATCATCGGCGCAGGGCTCACCGATTTCGCCAGCGGACACTGGCGCGGACACCTTTTGTTTCTGCTGGCCGCACTATGTTGGGCGAGCTTCACCGTGGCGATGCGCTCTGCGAGCCAATCCGGTTTCACGCCACTGCAAGTGGCAGCCGTGGTGTCGGTTGTATCGGCGCTACTCTATTTGCCGGTGTACGCACTATTTTTGCCGCATCGCATTATGCAAGCGCCACTTGGGCCGATCATCACGCAGACGATTTATCAGGGCATTTTCGTGAGCTTTATTTCGCTCTTTGCCTATGCGCGCGGGGTGTCGATTCTGGGCGCGTCGCTGGGTTCAAGCTTCGCGTCCCTCGTGCCGGTGTTGGCGATGCTTACCGCGATTCCGCTATTGGGTGAATGGCCCAAGACCAGCGATTACATAGGCATTGCGGCGATTACGTTCGGCGTGTTTTTATCTTCAGGCGCGTATCAGGCCATTCGCGGTGGCGCTGGAAAAGCTGACTAATTAATCGGCTTCCCGGCAACGAAATAACAAAGCTCTTTGTCGTAGTAACGCCCGGTGCCGCGCGCCTGCAACCCGGATTTCATCAACACGTTTTTGGACGGTTCGTTGTCGGGGTGTGTCAGGCCCACCACGCGGTCAAGGCCCAATTCAAACATGCCATAGCGCACCAGCGCCTTCGCACCTTCAGTGGCGAGGCCGCGTCCCCAAGCTGATTTGCACAATCGGTAGCCGACTTCTACTTCGGTCGTCTTTGGAATATAGATAAGTGCGTAGGCGCCGATAAACCGGCGCGCGGATTTTTCCTCGCCAATCCAAAGCCCAAGCCCCGGATAAATTTCATACACCTTCAGAATGCGCCGGATGCGTGCTTCGCTCTGCGCGCGACTCCACACCGCGCCATCACCGATGTAGCGCATGACATCCGGATCACTGTTGAGTCGCGCCATATTGCCGAGATCCGCCAACGACAGGCGGCGCAAGATCAGACGTTCAGTTTCTAGCAGGATGCGATCATTCGCAGACATCAGGCGCGCATCTTGGCAACAATATCTGAAGAACCAGAGAACCAAGGCGTGCGGCTCTGGACGGGAAGAGCAGCGGCCCCGTAGGGGATGCGACCCCGAAAGCGCCGCTGGCACGCGTGGCCCCGAAGGCAACCGATCAACCGCACTACTGCCTCATCTTTGCGATGATTTCCGACGACCCCGAAAACCACGCGTGTGGCATATGCTGCGTACGATGTGCGCCCACCGCATTGCCTTTTGAATCAATACCGATGAACCCAACGTCTGCATCAAAGTCGCGACCTAGTGCATCAAGCACCGCGCCAATACTGGCTTCCAGATTCATGCCCTTTTCAACGTTTTCGGAAATCTGACGTGTCGCCAGCGCACGAATCACGTATTCGCCGGTGCCGGTGGCTGAGGACGCTGCAAATTTTGATGCGTACGTGCCGCAACCCGGCAGCGGCGTGTCACCGACGCGGCCCACCAGTTTCATCGTCACGCCACCTGTCGAGGTGCACGCACACAACACGCCATTGTCATCCAGCGCCACCGCGCCGATCGTGCCGCCAGCGTATTCGGGATGACTTTGCAGGAAATTGCGAATCTTCATTGCCCCTTTACCATCGGCACCAACCGCCACCTCCAGTTTCGCTTTTTTATCGGCCCAGTCAGCGCGGCGTGCAGCGGTGATCGGATCGTAATCTGCATGGCCCATCACGCGCGCGAACCGCGTGGCACCGTCACCGGTGAGCATAACGTGATCGGTTTGCTCCATTACCTCGCGCGCAACGAGTATCGGATTTCTCACCCGCTGTAGTCCTGAGACCGCGCCAATTTGCGATGCTTCTGACACCATCACGCAAGCATCGAATTCCACAAAGCCATCAAAATTCAATACTGCACCCGTGCCCGCATTAAAGATCGGATTGTCTTCAAGCACGAGCGATGCAGCCACTGCTGCATCAAGCGCGCTGCCGCCCGCCTCAAGAATTTTACGGCCCGCCATCACCGCCGCAGTCGTGCCGTGAATGGCGTCTTCGTCCGAGCCGGGACGCCAACTCCCCGCGCCACCGTGAACGATCAAGGCGATAGTCATGTCGTGCCCCAGAAACTGAATGACTAATTATAAGAGGCGGATTCGCTATATCGAGCGCAAGGCGGTAAACAGACTCAGATTGTCACCTCACTAATGCCGGTTAGTCATACCGCTATTTCTTCGCGTTGACCCAATCCTGCCTGTCGTAGTCGTACGAAATTAAAATCGGCTCCGCGCGCGCTTCGCCGCTGGGGGAGGGACAGCGAATTGTCACCGCATTGCCGGGGCGCAGGTATGTCTGTGCCGCAAGCTTGGCAAACACGAGCGTGTCACCGACCCGCTTTGGTTCACCTTTGACTAGTACGACGAATGTGGATTGATACGACATGTTGGTCAATTCTTCTGGCTGATGGGCCTTGAGTGTGGCACACGTATTGCGCGGAAGGCGGTTTATCTGCGATCTTGTAAATCAGCCGCCTGCAAACGCCATAATCGCGCATCAACCCTTTCACACATTGCGGAGTTCAAAATATGCCACGCGCCATTTTCGACGAAGCCCACATCCATCCTTTGATCCGCGAACAGATTGCCAGCGATCACCACACAATCATCGATGAAGTGCGCGCAGCCATTGCTGCGAACCCGGTGGTGGTGGTCGGGATGTCACAGAATCCGATGCCGAAGAAAGCACGCAAGGCGCTCGATGCGGCGGGCATCGCGCACCATTATCTGGAATACGGCAGTTACTTCAACACTTGGCGGCGGCGCAACGCGCTCAAGATGTGGACCGGCTGGCCGACGTTCCCAATGATATTCGTCAAAGGCGTACTGGTCGGGGGTGCAGAGGATGTGATCCGATTGATTGCGAGCGGTGAACTAAAGACGATGCTCTAAAAATAGCGAACCACTAGCACTGGCGGGGGTTTCAGGCAACAAATGCCCTGAAATACCCGCCAATGCTAGAGTTTGTTAAAAATATCGTCGAGGCGCGCCGGACCCTATGCGGGGCTTCTCAGCTTGATATGCAAATCCCGCAATTGTTTTTCCGGCACAGCAGATGGCGCATCGACCATCAAATCCTGGCCGCGCTGCGTCTTAGGGAAGGCGATCACATCGCGGATCGAATCCCACTTTTCGCACATCAGCGTCACCGAGCGATCAAGCCCGAACGCAATCCCGCCCATCGGTGGCGCGCCGTATTCGAGCGCGTCAAGCAGGAAGCCAAATTTGGCGCGTTGATCTTCCTCTGAAATACCGAGTGTCTTGAATTGCTTTTGCTGTAGCGCCGGCTGATGGATACGCACCGAGCCGCCACCCAACTCCCAGCCGTTCATCGCGACGTCGTAGGCTTTGGCGAGCACTTTTGATGGGTCGGTTTCCATCAATGCAATGTGCTCGTCTTTCGGCGCAGTGAACGGGTGATGTGCTGAGACGTAACGATTATTTTCTTCGTCGAAATCGTAGGCTGGAAAATCAACCACCCACACCGGTTTGTAGCCGCCTTCGGCGTAGCCCTTGGCGTGACCGAGCTTGGAACGCAGTGCGCCCAAGGTGTCGTAAACCACCTTGGTTTTATCGGCGCAGAAGAAAATGATGTCGCCAGTCTTGGCGTTGCACGCGGCGAGAATTTTGCCGAGCGTTACTTCAGAGAAAAATTTGACGATAGGCGATTGCAAACCTTCGGCGTTGAGTTTGGAGGCGTCGTTGATCTTGATATACGCCAATCCCTTTGCGCCGTAAATCGCGGCGAAGGTGGCGAGATCATCAAGTTCCTTCCTCGCAAACATTGCATTGCCAGCGGGCAAACAGAGTGCTGCAACCTTGCCATTTTTTGTATTTGCCGCATCGACAAACACTTTGAAACCGGAATCCCTGACGAGCTCGGTGAGTTCGGTGAGCTCAAGTTTCACGCGTAAATCGGGCTTGTCAGAACCGTATTTCGACATCGCTTCTGCATAAGTAATACGCGGAAAATCGGGCAGATCAACACCGACGCCCGCCTTCCACATCGCCTTCACGAGGCCTTCCATGATGTTTTGAATTTCGCGCTCGTTCAGGAACGATGTTTCGATATCAATCTGTGTGAATTCAGGCTGACGATCAGCTCTGAGATCTTCATCACGGAAGCATTTGACGATCTGGTAATAGCGATCAAAACCCGACACCATCAGCAGTTGCTTGAAGAGCTGCGGACTTTGCGGCAATGCGTAGAACTGGCCGGTGTGCATACGCGAGGGCACCAAAAATTCGCGCGCGCCCTCCGGCGTGGATTTGTACAACACTGGCGTTTCGATATCGATAAAACCCTGCGCATCCAGATACTGGCGAACCGCCATCGCAATACGATAACGCATGCGCAGATTTTTTTGCATGGTCTCGCGACGCAAATCGATGTAACGATATTTGAGCCGAACTTCTTCGTTCACATTTTCATCGTCAATCATGAATGGCGGCGTCAGTGCTGTATTCAACACTTCCACCGATGAAGCGAGCACTTCGATTTCGCCGCTTTTCAGGTTGGCGTTGGTCGTGCCCTCGGGCCGTGGCCGAACAGTGCCAATGACCTTCAGCACGAATTCGCTGCGGGTCTTGTCTGCCGTTTGAAATGCGTCCGGTGTATCTGGATCAATTACGACCTGCACCAACCCTTCACGGTCACGCAGATCGATAAAAATTACGCCGCCGTGGTCGCGACGCCGATGCGCCCAGCCAAATAGGGTGACTTGTTGCCCAAGGTATTGCTTGTCGATAAAGCCGCAGTAGTTTGTTCTCACAGTGAATCCCGAATATTTTCAAACGATGTGGTCAGTAGTGTCATTTCAAGCCCGCATTTGGGCAGCAAATCTGCGCTTGCAGTTCCGTCGCGGTATGAAAAGCAGATTTCTAACCCGATGAAACCGGCGTCGAAATGACAGGGTGAATTATTTTTGCGAGGCCGCAGCGGGCAGGAACGAACGCGAACGCCAGCTACGGCGTCGGATTGGGGTCGGTGCCGGATGTTTTCATCTCGGCGCCGTTGCGGTGATTGGGTCGCTGCGGCTCGGCGACACCCATGGAAATAATGTACTTCAATGCTTCATCAACAGTCATGTTGAGCGGACGCACCTCGGATTTTTGTACCAGCAGAAAAAATCCCGCCGTGATGTTGGGTGTGGTGGGAACGAATACCGAGTAATACTCAAAGCCGAGATGGTCGGTGACTTCATGCTGCGGCTCGCCCGTGAGTAACGCGACGGTCCAGGTGTCGTGTTGCGGATAGCGCACCAACACTGCTTTGCGGAACGCCTTGCCCTCAGGCGAAAAAAGCGTGTCGGAAATTTGTTTTACGCCACCGTAGATTGAACGCACGATCGGAATGCGTTGCAGCACGGAATGCCACCAATTGAGCAGTTTGTTACCAAAGAAATTCGCCGCAATCACGCCTGTGGTTAACACGATCGCAACCGTGAGGAATACGCCCATGCCAGGCACGTGAAAACCGAGCCACGCCTCGGTCTGAAACCGGACGGGCAATAGCAATAACGACTGATCCATCAAATCGATGAGCAGCTTCAATACCCAGCCGGTGATCACCAGCGGTATCCAAACCAATAACCCTGCAATCAGATATTTGCGCACTTGTTGTCTCTCTCGCGCTTACTTGGCCGGTGTCGCAGCGGCGGGCGCTGCGGCGGCAGGTTTGGCTGCTGGCGTTGGTGTGGTTGCTGGCGAAGCCGCCGGGGCCGCTTTGGCGTCGACCTTGGTGTCTGACTTCGCATCAGTTTTCGTGTCTGGCTTCGTGTCCGCGCTGTCAGTTGGCTTGGTGTCGGACTTTTCTGCGTCTGGTTTCGCGTCACCACCGGACTTTTTGCCGTCGCGGAAATCGGTCACGTACCAGCCGCTGCCTTTTAGCTGAAATTGTGGTGCCGTCAACTGCTTGGCGAACGTGGCTTGGCCGCACGCGGGGCACAACGTAAGCGGCGCGTCACTCATTTTTTGCAATGCATCCTTGGTGTGTCCACAGGACGAACATTTGTACGCGTAGATAGGCATCTGTGCAGTAACCCGTTTAAACCGTTAACGACCAATTTATTATTTTAACACAATGAGTTAGCGCACTTGTGCAGTGCCGCAAATGCGGCTATCTGAGCACCACTTTATCGAGCCCCGCCGGCGGAGCGGGGTACTGCATTTTCAGGTTGCGAAGCACATTGACCAGTACCGAACAGACATACAAATCGCGCACCCAGTTACGGTCGGCAGGCACGATATACCAAGGCGCGTGCGGACTCGATGTGGCATTGATTGCTTCTTCATAGACGCGTTGATAATCGTCCCATTTTTCACGAGCCGTTAAATCGCCCAGATTGAATTTCCAGTTCTTAGCCGAATCGTCGAGCCGCTCCTGCAACCGTTCTTTTTGTTCGTCCTTGGAAATGTGCAGGAAAAATTTAAGGATGATTGTTCCCTCCTCGACCAGCATCGCCTCGAAATCGTTGATCTGACGAAAGCGCCGTTTGGCGGTGCGGTCGTCAATCCAGCCCTCGACACGGGTGATCAGCACATCTTCGTAATGGCTGCGGTTAAACACCACCAGCTCGCCCTTGGCTGGGACGCGCTGATGCACGCGCCACAGATAATCGTGATCCAGCTCCACCGATGTCGGCGCTTTGAAGCTTGCAACGTGAATGCCGGTCGGATTGATGCCGGAAAATACTTTGCGAATAACGCCGTCTTTGCCGCCAGTATCCATCGCCTGAAAGACCACGAGTACTTTGTGCTTGTGTTCGGCGTAGAGCAGTTGCTGTAATTCAACGAGTTGGGCATTTAATTGGGCATGGATGGCGACGGTCGCCGCTTTATCGCCGCTGAAACTGCACGTGGATCGCGTGTCGATGTCGGCGAGCTTGGTTTTGCCGTTCGCGATGATCGGGCGGACCGTTTTGATGTCGTCTGATTTCTTGGCCATGCGCTGCGTCCTGACTTTTTGGGAATGTCTCGCTGCATAATCGCATATTTGCGACACAAACAGGGACGACGGCATGATCCGGTTCGGCATCGATTTGGGCGGCACCAAAATCGAAATAATGGCACTCGATGAGTCCGGCGCAGAGCGCTATCGTCAGCGCACAGCCACACCCCACGGCGGCTACAGCCAAACACTCAATGCCATCGTGACGCTCATCAACAACGCTGAAAGCGCACTTGGTGAGCGTGGCACCGTCGGCATCGCCACGCCGGGCGCGATTTCACGCGCGCCCGCGCCGAACGCCGGCAGAATCAAAAACGCAAACTCGACCTGTCTGAACGGCCAAGCGCTGGTCGATGATCTGCAAGCCGCGCTTGGCCGTGAAGTACGCATCGAAAATGATGCCAATTGTTTTACGCTGTCAGAAGCCACTGATGGCGCAGCCGCAGGCGCTGCAAGTGTCTTCGGGGTCATTCTCGGCACCGGCACTGGCGGCGGCATTTGCATCAATGGCCAACTCGTGACGGGTGCGAACGCCATCGGTGGCGAATGGGGACACAATCCGCTACCCTGGCCGACGGCTGATGAGCTACCGGGCAATCTCTGCTATTGCGGACGGCGTGGCTGCATCGAAACTTGGCTGTCCGGACCGGGGCTGGCAAAACATTTTAATGATGCCAGTGGCCGCGAATGTAGTGCACCCGACATCGTCGCCAATGCCGCGCATGACGCCGCCTGTGAGGCCGCGCTTGTCGCCTTTGAGGGCCGCTTGGCGCGGAGTCTGGCCACCATCATCAACGTGATTGACCCCGAAGTGATCGTGGTCGGCGGCGGTTTATCCAACGTGCCGCGGTGGTATGCGTCGGTGCCAAAAATCTGGACAAAATATATCCTCAGCGATCATGTCGCCACCCGTCTGGCGCCGCCAAAATATGGCGATGCCAGCGGTGTTCGTGGTGCGGCGTGGCTGTGGAATAACTAACCACAAACCACAAACACAATTCTATTCAACCGGAAAACATCATGACCACCGCATCAACATCACTCCCTATGAGCATGAAATACGTTGCCACATCCGGCCCAGGCGCTGCTGATGTGATGCATATCGCGACAGGCCCGCTGCCGTCCTTTGGCGACAATGATGTGCTGATCAAGGTCGAATTCGCGGGCGTGAATCGCCCCGATGTCGCGCAGCGATCCGGCACTTACGCGCCACCGCCCGGCGCATCACCCATCATGGGATTGGAGGTGTCCGGCACAATCGCCGCAGTCGGCGCTGCTGTGTCGCAATGGAAAGCGGGCGACAAGGTTTGTGCACTCACGCCCGGCGGTGGTTACGCAGAATTTTGTGCAGCACCGGCTGCGCATTGCCTGCCGGTTCCGCGTGGGTTGTCGATGCTTGAGGCGGCAGGCGTGCCAGAGAATTTTTTTACCGTTTGGGTGAACCTGTTTGACACCTGTCGGCTTAAGCCAAGCGAATCATTTTTAGTCCACGGCGGCTCATCCGGCATCGGCCTCACCGCAATCCAGCTCGCCAAAGCATTTGGCGCAACCGTATTCACGACCGTCGGCAACGATGAGAAAGCCGCGTTTTGCAAGCACATTGGCGCTGATCACGTCTTCAATTACAAAACGCAGGAGTGGGCCAACGAGATTTTTGCCATCACGCAGAAGAAAGGTGTGAACGTGATCCTCGACATGGTCGGCGGTAGTTACATTGAAAAAAATCTGCGCTCCCTGGCCCTCGAAGGACGTTACTGCTTTATTGCGTTTCTGGAAGGCGGCAAAGCGGAAGTGGATTTCCGCCCGCTGATGATGAAGCGACAGACCATCACCGGCTCAACCTTGCGCGCGCGACCGGATGCGCAAAAAGCGGCGATTGCCGTATCGCTGAAAGAAAAAATTTGGCCGCTGCTGGAAGCCAAAAAAGTGAGGCCGGTGATTTACAAAACGTTCGCGCTGGAGGAAATTGTAGAGGCGCACAAGTTGATGGAGTCGAGCGCACATATTGGCAAGATCATGTTGAAGGTAGCCGCATAAATGAAATTCACGCCGTTCATCGCCCGTCTGCTGATGCTCTCGATATGCTCGATTGCATCAAACGTGTCGGCTATGACTTTCTACGTCGATGCGCCGTATCTCTATCTCGGCGGCGGCGTGGTGCGCACTGATTGGGATGCATGGGAGGAAGCGATGATCAAGTTCGACGGCAAAATCGATACCATCGTTTTTCACGATTCCGGCGGTGGCGATTCTCTCGCCGGTCGCAAGATTGGCGAAGACATCCGCAAACGCAAGCTCAATACCGTTGTACTGGGCCGCTGCTCGTCGGCCTGCGCGAACATGTTTCTGGGCGGCGTGACCCGCCAATACGCGGCCGAACAACCCCCCGTGCATACGGTGCTCGGCTATCACGGCAGTTACAACAAGAAAACCAAGGAGCTTAATCGCAACAAGTCGCCCGACTATTTTCTGAACATGACCAACGGCAAAATGGACGAGGGATTTATTGAGCGCTTTATTCGTCTTGAGAACAAGAATGGCTTACTTCGTTTGGTCCATCCCAAGCAATTATTGCGAGCGAGCGAGCCGCTGGCAATGCTTTGCAACGGCGGCGAGGAGCGGGACAAGCGCGAAGAACAGTGCGAGAAGCTGAAGGATGTCGATGCGTTAACGAAGGGGATAGTCACGACCTGGGACACGCGCAGTGTTCCGACGCCGCCAACAGTGACGCGGGAGAAAATTACTGTGAAGGCTTGGGAGGCGCAGGATACGAAATCAACAAACTCTAGCGTTGAAGCGCCTGCTGGAGGATAAACGGCTGAAAACGCTCGTGGATTGGCGTTCTACGCAATTTATGTGCTATTCGTGAGTCAGATGACGTGATTGATCACAATTGCCCTCATTCCGATCCCACCACCGAATATTTCCCCACAAACCCGCGATCAATAAAGTCCTTCCACTGCCACACCCAGCCACCTTCCCACGCAAAATTTCCCCAGGAGCCGATCGCATATTTGTCGCCGGCGCTGATCAAATACAGCGAACGCGCCTGCGGTACGTAACGTTGTAGCGTTGCGCCGCGCAGCGCGCGACGTAAATTTTCATTCAGAGGCGGCCCTGCTTTTACGGCGTAAACGCCGGATCTCGGTCGCGCATGATTTTCCATCGTTGCGCAATCGCCTGCGGCAAATACGTTTGGGTGCGAAATCGATTGCAGTTTATCGTTGACGAGAATAAAGCCATCCTTGTCGGTCATCAATCCAGACTCGCGCGGCCACGCAGCAGCCGATGCTCCGGTGGCGGCGATGACGACATCCGCTTCCACGATCGCGCCCGATGCCAATTGCACACTGCCTTGCGCGACGGCCGCTGCCGCTTGGCCCGCCAGCACGACGATGCCACGCGCGCGCATGAG
>JANNRY010000132.1:0-3109 GCA_031401935.1 Betaproteobacteria bacterium
GGAATGGCTCCCGCAAGGAAGCAAACTTTGCATTACTGACCAACACGATCAGCAGCATGCCCGCCACGTTCAGCCCGCTTGCAAAATACGGTCGCTGCCAGATCGCGACGCCTACACCAAACAGCAGCAGCCACATGCCCACATGAATCACAAATGCTGCTGCGACTCGTGCCCCTAATTGCGGCCTCGGCTTGAGGAGCTGTTCAATGCAAAAAGAAATACCGATCCCGCCAATCAGCGGCACCAGGCCGCCGGTCGCGATCTCAAGCGGCGTAGCCAAACAGCCTCAGTAATCGTTGTGATATTGCGGCGGGCAGCACCGCCAAAAACCAGGTGCCAAGATTCAGCGGAAACGGGAAACTGATTCTTGCCTTGTTGGTAGCCAGGCCGCGCTTGATGGTGTGCGCCGCCATGTCCGGCTGCCAAAGGAAAGGCTTGGGGCCGGGCATGTCATCGCACATTGCAGATTCAACATAGCCGGGCATCACGACATTGACCCTGATGCCCTCCGGTGCCAACCAACTGCGCAGCCCTTCACCGTAAGCCTTCAGCGCGGCTTTGCTCGCACAGTAACTCGGCGTCATCGGCAAGCCGTGATAGGCCGCGAGCGAGCTGATGAGTGCAATCTGTCCGCTGCCTCGCCGGCGCATGGCGGGCAGCACGCTATTTACCGTTGCCAATGCTGCGCGGATATTGACCTCCAGAAGCGCCTCAACGTCATGCCAGTTTTCGCCAGCGTTGTCGGGGCCACCATTGATATTGATTGCCGCGTTGACAATGATGAGGTCAGGGACGCCTTGCTGACAGACATCGCTTAACCATTTGGAGAGTTGCTCGCGCTCACGCAGATCGAAGGCACTTGTTTGTACCTTTGCGCCAATTATTTCGCATTGCTTGGCTATCGTCGCCAGTTGCTCAACTTTGCGGCCCTGAAGATAAAGCGTCACGCCGGGTGCCGCGTATGCGCGCGCGAGAGCTGAGCCGATAGATCCAGTTGCCCCGGTAATCAATACGCACTTAATCACATCAGCATTGCTCACAACAACTCCTCGATGGGCGATTTCGCTGCCGTCAACAATTTGAGTGCGCCATGCGCTGCCATGTCCATGCTTTCGCTTGTATAGAAGCCGCCGTTAACGAGTGTGCCGTGCATGACCATTTTACGAAACGCAAGCATCAATTGCGGCTCGGGTGCTGCACCATGACTCCAAAAATCATCGAGTTCTCCCTGAAAAGTTAATCCCGACAGATTGTAAATCGGATCGGCGAGTGTTTTTATGGGTCGCCCTGCTTCCAGCGCGGCGGTGCCCACGGTGCTGTTCACCAGCACTACGCCTTGCGCATGTTGCAGGAGCGGGTTCGCGTCGCCAGTCTCGATAAAATGTACGCAGTTATTGACACCGCACTCCTTCGTTACCCGTTTGATCACAGCCGGATAGTCAACAAAGCCGGTATCGAGCGGATGATTTTTGATCAATAGCTGCGCTGCCGCTGGAGCCGCGCGGGCGAACGATTTCACCACCGTCTCGATCACCTCAGCCATGCCAGCGAACGATGAGAATTCACGAATTTGCGCGTCGCTATCTAGCTGTAACGGCAATAGGAAAAATGGGTTTCTGTCATTCACAAGCCGATCGCAAACTATTTTGTCCTGACGCTCGTGAAGTCTGAGCGTTGCAAACCGACGTGCTAGGCCTGCGTATTCCACGGCTGCATTGAATGGCCGATGAGTTCGATAGCCTGGATAGCCGATGACATTGCCAATATTGGCCAAGTGATAAGCGATGTCGTGCGCGGCGCGAATCGAAAGCCGTGTGTGAACAGGTTGATGCGCATGTTCCGGAACGCTTGCTGCGTTTTTGCGGTACCAATCTGGATCGCGTGGCAACGCGGAGTATCTATTTACGCCGCCCCGCTCCAGCGTCACCCAGTTCGGTCGAAAATAGCCTTCCTCGAAAACATGCACTGTGGCGCCGAGGCGTTTTGCGCAAGCGATTGCCGCAACATGAATTGGCCGACGATCCCCGAATAGCACTACATCGGTAAAGCCATGCGCTTCAAATTTCGGCGTGAGCCATTCGGAAAGACCACTAACATCGCCGCGAAAATGCCAGGCCTTGTGTGGAAACCAATATGCGGCGTCTCCGCCATTGAAATTTACTTTCCATGCCTGATGGCCGTCCGCAATCAAACGATCAGCCAGCCGCGCGAAAAATGGGCTGCTTACGCCTTGCAGGAGGAGGAATCGTTTGGGCATTCGGGGAGGATAATTTTGGCAAACCCTAGCATTGGCGGATGTTACAGGCACAAATGCCTTTTAGAGGCCCGCCAATGCTAGTGTTTAGCTTATTTGCGCGCATCAATTCGATACTGCCAATAGTTGCTTCAATTGACGACAACATCGACATCTGCAGGCTTCAGTCCCAAATTTTCAAACCAGCAAACGTACTCCGACACCATGTCGATTGCCAACCGATACCGACCCGGCTTGTCGATGCGCAGACGTAACTGGCAAAGCGCCTCCTCATTGGGATCCACATCCTTGGCCAGACGCGACCGCCCAAAGTCCAGATTCAATAAAATGCCTTCTGCATCGTAAAGATGCACACCGACTTGCACTTCACCCACCAAGTGCGCGTTATGGTGCAGCCAGCGCGCTTGGCCGGTATTGCGCAGAACGCAATTGAGCGTGAAATCCTCGCCAGCGTTCACATTGATTGCGCGCGACTCTGGGTTGATTTCGCAAGCCAGCCCCTGCACCCCGCGACTGTCGAGTTGCCGCGCGCCTTTGTGCAAAAAAAATACAGCCTTATTCGTCATCGTGTTCGTCACGTTATCAAGCATGCGAAGCGATAGCTCGCCCGAGGCTTCAAGACTAATCACGGCTTTATACTCATCTAGCGACAGTTCACCACTGCAACCAAGCTTGCAACTGAAATCACTAAAGCCAACGTCATAAGCGAGCGCCACAACATCTTCCAGAATGAGGTCGTTTTCAAGCACATCAAAATCTGCCATTTCGTGCTGGGAGGCCGGCGTTTGAGAGTGATAGCGGCCCGGCTCGCTGAATCCGGCGATGCCGCCAGGCTTTAGCACCCGCACCAGCTCG
>JANNRY010000133.1:0-6266 GCA_031401935.1 Betaproteobacteria bacterium
CTACGGGCTACCGTGCGTTGTGGCGATCAACCATCGCACCCACGACACCGAAGCGGAATTAAAAGTGCTGGCATCGCGATGTTGTTGGCCAGCGGCGCGGCAGGGTTGATCTGGGATCAACTCGGCGCAGCGTTCACGTTCCTGACGGGAATAGTATTTTGCGTGGCCGCGTTGATACTGATCAGCGTGGCACCAGTGGTGTCGCGAGACAACAATTATAAAAATACGTAGATCGCCATTTGGCGGGTATCGTAGCGGCATAATGTGCCAGAAAGCACGCCAGTCCTAGTGTTTGGCTATTTTAAATCCCACTGGCCACCCTATCGGTTACCTTTGTCCCACGTAAATGCATACGCTGCAATCGCCAATCCCGCCAGCAATGGCCCCACGCCAAATATACCCACCAAGCCGCACAGATTGCTCGACGATGCTGAACTGCACGCACCGAGGATGCCGATTGCAGCTCCTGCAATATATGCCACAACGCCGACCGCGATACTGATCCCGATGTAGGCTACCAGCGAACGTTCACGCTGGCGCGTAGGCGCGGTCGTGTAGCGCGCGAAGCAATAGATGCCAAAGGCAACGCCCACCAACATTGCGGTAGGCCCGACGTATATGAGTATCTGGAGAAATTTCATTCAACCTCGCGCGCTCAGCTAATCTCACCCATAAGGGAAAGATTAGGATGAAGGATATATCAGCTTGCGACAACCTTCATTTGCAGAGTGCGGGTACTCTTTCTCTTATCCCTTACCCTCCTGCCATAAAAAGGGAACAAGGCCCGCCAAATGTCGTTCTGTGCGATCAGAACAACCCGACGATCTTCCCCTCATCGTTCACGTCAATCGCATTCGCCGACGGCACTTTCGGTAGCCCAGGCATAGTCATCACATCGCCGCAAACCAGTACGATAAATTCTGCGCCCGCAGCCAATCGCACTTCGCGGATCGTCACCACGTGGTTGCTCGGCGCACCGCGCAATTGTGGATCGGTGGAGAATGAATACTGCGTTTTGGCCACGCAGATTGGGTAGTGACCGTAGCCATCTTCCTGCAAGCGTTTGATCTGGCCGCGTATTTTTGCATCGGCGGTGACATCGGACGCGCCGTAAATCTTGCTGGCGATGGTTTTCATCTTGTCCCACAACGGCATGTTTTCGTCATAGACAAATTTGAAATTGTTCGGCTGTTCGCACATCTCCACCACAACGTTGGCGAGATCGACTGCGCCTTTGCCGCCGTCGGCCCAGTGTTTGGCAACCACCACCTTGGCGCCCATTTTTTCACAACGCGATACCAGCACTTTTAATTCCGCTTCGGTGTCGTGGGTGCGATGGTTGATCGCCACAACGCACGGTAGCCCGTAGTGCTCGGTGATGTTTTTAATGTGCCGCTCCAGATTCACCATGCCTTGTTCGAGCGCGCCGACGTTTTCTTTCGACACTTCTTTCACTTCCATCCCGCCGTGATATTTCAACGCGCGGATAGTGGCGACAATCACCACCGTCGATGGGCGCAGACCAGATTTGCGGCACTTGATATCGATGAATTTTTCGGCACCGAGATCAGCGCCGAAGCCGGCTTCAGTGACAACATAATCGCCAAGCTTTAGCGCTGTCTGCGTGGCGATGACGGAATTGCAGCCGTGCGCAATATTGGCGAACGGGCCACCGTGGATAAACGCCGGATTGTTTTCCAGCGTCTGAACCAGATTCGGTAGCAGCGCATCTTTGAGTAGCGCAGTCATCGCGCCTTGCGCTTTCAAATCCTTGGCAAGTATTGGCTTTTGGTCTTTGGTATAGCCCACGACAATCTTGCCAATGCGCTCTTTCAAATCCTTAATTGAGGTCGCCAGACAGAAAATCGCCATGATCTCGGATGCAACCACGATATCAAATCCATCCTGACGCGGATAGCCGTTGGCTGGGCCGCCGAGGGCGATGGTGATGTCGCGCAGGGCGCGATCATTCATGTCCACTACACGCTTCCAGACGATGCGGCGCACGTCAAACCCAAGCTCGTTGCCGTGGTTGATGTGGTTATCGAGCAACGCCGCGAGCAGATTATTGGCCAGCGCAATGGCGGAAAAGTCTCCCGTGAAATGAAGATTGATGTCCTCCATCGGCACCACTTGCGCAAATCCACCACCCGCCGCGCCACCTTTCATACCGAATACGGGGCCCAGTGATGGCTCACGCAAACAGATGATGGCTTTTTTGCCGATGTGATTGAGCGCGTCGCCCAGTCCCACGGTGGTGGTGGTTTTACCTTCTCCCGCAGGCGTGGGCGAAATAGCGGTCACGAGAATCAGTTTGCCGTTCTTCCTGGCTTTGAGGCTATCCACAAAACCGAGCGACACCTTCGCTTTATAGCGGCCATACGGCTCCAACTCTTCCTCAGGAATGCCGATTTTGGCGGCGACTTCCTGGATTTTCTTCATTGTCGCCTTCTGTGCAATCTCGATATCGCTAAGCATGATGTTCTCCGGTGTCAGTTCGTGATTTTGCCAATTCTTTAAGTGCCAAAGTATGGAACTGCACGTGAAGCGCGCACCTTGATGAGCGTCAAGTAGAATGTTTCGTTGACGTAAATCAACATTCAACACATGGATATTTCTCTCAATATTTATCACGATGATTCAAGTGGCATCCATGCGCATCCGGGCGTCACCCGCGTGCGCGAGGCACTGTTGCGACACGGCATCGACGACACCATCATCGTTATGCCAGCTGCAACCCACACCGCACAAGCAGCGGCGGATGCACTCGCGTGCAGCATTGGCGAAATCGCCAAGTCGATCATCTTTCGGGCTGGCGAACGCGCAGTGCTGGTGATCACCAGCGGGAAAAATCGCGTGGACGATAAAAAGGTCGCCGCGCTGATCGGGCACACGCTATCGAAAGCAGACGCAGACTTTGTGCGCGCGCAGACGGGGTTTGTGATCGGCGGCGTCCCGCCACTCGCACACACCTTTGCACCCATCGTATTCATGGATGAAGATCTGCTCGCGTTTGAACGGGTCTGGCCGGCGGCGGGACATCCAAATACCATGTTTCATATTTCGCCAAAGCAGCTTGCTGACATCACGCTGGCACGAGTTGCCGATATCGCGCTGATCAGGCAAAACACGACAGCGTGATCTATCCGCCAATCTACTTCACGACTCTCGACACCAAAGGGAACTGCCATGCACCCAAATGAAAAACTGATCCGTGATTTTTATGCAGCGTTTGCCAAACGCGATGCGGCGGGTATGGCGGCGTGTTATCACCCGGACATCGCATTCAGTGATCCGGCATTTCCGATGCTGCGCCGCAAAGAGGCGACCGCGATGTGGGCCATGTTGTGCGGGCGCGGCAAGGACCTTGAAATTATGTTGGGCGACGTGAGTGGCGACGCCGAAGGTGGACGCGCGCATTGGGAAGCCAAATATACGTTTTCACAAACAGGCCGTTTTGTGCACAACAAAATCGACGCCGTGTTCGCATTTCGCGATGGCAAAATTATCCGGCACGTTGATAGCTTCGGCTTTTGGACATGGTCCAGTCAGGCGCTGGGCGCAATCGGCAGCATTCTAGGCTGGTTCGGGCCGATCAAGGCGATGGTACGGAAAAAAGCCGGTAAGTCGCTAGTGGACTATATGGAAAAGAACAAAGGCGCGTTTCCGTTGCCGGGCTAGGCAGCTCTGATCACGGCCTTGGTATCGGGCTCGGATTTGCCGCGCAGGATAATGACATTTCCCAATACCAGCAGCGCGATACCAATCGTCGTCGGCCATCCCCACGCAAATTTCTCAAAATAAAACGATACCACCAGCGCTACGACCGGTGTCATCACGCCGACAAAGGACGCGCGTGCCGCGCCGATCCGCGCCATCAGGGTGAGGTAGCACGCGAACGTAATCACAGAGCCGAAAATAGCCAGATACAGGAGCACACCCACGTAGTTGAGCGTCGCATCGAATATAAGTTGTCTGCCCATCGCAAGGCCAATCAGCAGCGACAATACGCCACCGTAGAGCATGCCCCAAGCCATACTGCTCCAGGTCGAATAGCCGCGCGCTTGAATGCGCGTCGCCGACATGCTGCCGATGGAAGAAAACACCACCGAAAGTGCTGTGAGGATGGCACCAAGACTCGCATCGCGGCTGACGGAAATCGCAAACAACTCATGCGAAAACACGCACGCGATGCCAACGATACCCAACACCCCGCCAATGGCCACACGCGGTGTCATCGGTGTGCCAAACAGTGCGCGCACCATCAGCATATTGATCAATGGCGATGCCGAATATCCGACCGCGACCATGCCCGAAACGATATAGGTCTCGGCGTAGTAAACGAAGATATAGCTGATGCAGAACATCGATGCGCCAAACAAGCAAAAATCGAGGTGCTGCTGCGCGCCGAAACGCAAATTCAGCCCGCGCCAGCGGCAATAGCCAAACAACACCAGCGCCGCTGTAATGAAACGGTAGCCAACCGACATTTCCGGCGCGACTGTGCCGAGCTGTAACGTGATCGCGAGCCAAGTCGTGCCCCAGATAATGACGCAGGTAGCGAAAAGTTGGAGGTTGGAGAGTGAGGTCATGGGAACCGCAGCGAGGACATTGCGCTGCAACTACGCGGAGTGGTACTGATAAAAATCACCGCTGTCATTTCGAGCGTAGCGACAAATCTGCTTTTCAGTTAGCCCCTAAAAAGCAGATTTCTCGCCCGATAAGGCCGGGTTTGAAATGACAGCGTGTATCGAGAGATGCTTAACGCTACTGCGTAATCCCAACCTGCGAAAGCACAAACGAATACGTATACGCGATCTCTTTTAGATAGTCATACCGGCCCGACGCACCGCCATGCCCCGCATCCATATTAGTTTTCAGCAGCAATGGGTTAGTGTCGGTCTTTTGCGTACGCAGCTTGGCCACGTATTTGGCTGGTTCCCAATACGGCACCTGACTGTCATTTAACGAGGTCTCGACCAATATCGACGGATACGCTTTCTTCTCGATATTGTCGTAAGGCGAATAAGAGCGCATGTATTTGTAAGGCTTTTCTTCGTTTGGATTGCCCCATTCAAGATACTCACCTACCGTCAATGGCAGCGACGCATCTAGCATCGTGTTCATGACGTCGACAAACGGCACCTGCGACACCACCGCTTTGAACAAATCCGGTCGCATATTGGTCACGGCACCCATCAGCAATCCGCCGGCACTTCCACCCTGAATCACGAGCTGCGAAGGCTGGGTATATTTTTTATCGATCAGATATTTGGCGGCGTCGATGAAATCGGTGAAAGTGTTCATCTTCTTCATCATCTTGCCGTCATCGTGCCACTGCTTGCCCATTTCGCCGCCACCGCGAATATGCGCGATGGCGAAGATCATGCCGCGATCAAGCAACGCGAGACGCGACGATCTGAATGAAAGCGGCATCGAAATACCATACGAGCCGTAGGCATACAAGAGTGTGGGCTGTGGTCCGCTTTTCTTGAGTGATTTCTTGTAGACCAGCGACATCGGCACTTTGGTGCCGTCCGCCGCGGTGACCATCACACGCTCCGATTGATAATCCTTCGTGTCGTATCCACCCAGCACAGGTTGCTGTTTTTTGAGCGTACGCTGGCGCGTGGCGACATCGTAATCAAACACCGAGCCCGGCGTCACCAGTGAGCCATAGTTGAAGCGATAAAGTTTGGTATCGAACTCGGCGTTTTGTCCAGGGGATGCCTCAAAGGCGGCTTCTGGAAAGGTGATGCTGTGCGGCTTTTTGGTTTTGATGTCGAATACCCGCATTTGCGGCAGGCCTGCGGTTTTTTCAATCGCAACAAAAAAATCCTTGAACATGTCCACGCCATCGAGCTTCACATCCTTGCGATGCGGGATCAGTTCTTTCCAGTCCTTTTTGTCGGCCTTATTCGCCAACCCTGCAGCAGGGGCAACCACAAGCCGATAGTTGCGGCCTTTGTCGTTGGTCACGATGTAGAAGTCTTTGCCGTGGTGATCAATCGAATATTTGATGTTTTCCTTGCGCTTCAGGTAGGACGTGAACGTGCCTTGCGGTTTGTTCGCATCCAGCAGGTATTGCTCGCTGGTCTCGGAGCTTCCTGAATCGAGGATGATGTAGGCCATGTCGCGGGTCGAATCGACGCTAATGCCATAGAGCTCATCCTTCTCGTTGAATAGCTCCTCCGCCTTGCCGCCGATCGTGTGTCTAAAGAGACGATCCGAGCGCTTGGTGGTTTCGTCTTCGGTCACGTAGAAGA
>JANNRY010000134.1:0-8737 GCA_031401935.1 Betaproteobacteria bacterium
ATGTTGGCAAATCAATAATTTAACAGAGGCTTCAAATGGCATCAAAGACTCGCGCAACATTACTCGGGCTACTTGTGAGCAGTATGTTCATCGCGCACAGCGCTTCGGCGACCCCCTTTACGGTCACTGCATGGGCACCGGCAGGTGGCGCAGGCGTAAATATTTCAAAAACTGACGCCCCGACCCGCAATTACAACGGTTCTGGCGGCGGATTTGTGATGACCAACAGGACGCCGGGTAGCGTAGAAACGTTTATTTCCTGGTGCGTAGACATTTTCCAGTATATCCCCGGTAGCACACCTGGCGAATACACACTTGATGCGGGCGGGACCACGTTGAGCACCACAGCAAGAAACGATCTCGGCAGGTTGGCAACGATGTTTCTAACTGCTGCGACGACCCCAGGTGCCGCCAACAACGCGGCTGCATTTCAACTCGCAATCTGGGAGATCATTTATGAACGCGCGCCGGGTGGTTATAGCCTCGGATCCGGCAATTTCCTCTCAAACGCTGCGACCTCCACACCCCACACGACTGCTCAAGGATGGTTGAGCCAGCTTAACAACCCCGCCAATTCCGCAAACAACTATTCGCTCAACGTTTACACAAGCTCGGGCCTTCAGGATCAGGTGACGTTCACCAGCGTTTCGGAGCCTGCAACACTGGGACTGCTCGGCTTGGGACTCATTGGTCTTGGTCTGGCGCGGCGCAGAACTGCTCGCCGACAAACGGCGATGGTCTGATTTAATCCTTTAGATTCTCTTTGAAACCCCGCCCTTGGCGGGGTTTTTCATTTCTTGCCCTGAATCGCATCGCGAGGTCGGCGCCAGTCCGGGTCAGCCATGTACAATTAATTGCTTAATGTCCCGCAAAGCCGATCACCTTTATTCGAAGCGGCCCGTCCCGCTAATTTTTCCGAGTGCCGCTAAATGACGGATCGGCCGCATGCTTTTGGTCCGTCTATTGTGGCAGCGGTCTTCCTCGCAGTTGCCGGCATTTTCTGGCCCACCTTTTCCACTTTGCTGGGCCTCGGCAGAGATTCGGATTACTCCTCGCACGGCGCGCTCGTCGTACTTGTGGCGTTGGTCCTTATATGGGGCCTTCGCGCAAAACTGGCCACACTGCCGATCCGTCCGTTTTTGCCAGGATTGGTCGGCCTGATCGTATTGGGTTTTGTGTGGTTATCAGGTGAACTCGTTTTTACCCGCGTCTTGACTCAATTTGCCGTGCTATCGATGATCCCGATGGCGATTCTGAGTCTGTTTGGATTTCGCTGGCTCGTGACCATGGCGTTCCCACTCGCCGTGTTGATGTTCGCGGTCCCGCTCTGGAGTCCGTTGGTGCCGACCTTGGTGAAGTGGACCGCAAAGTTCGCCGAGCTGGGCATCCGGGCGTCGGGGGTTCCTATATTTCGCGAGGGCGCTTACTTCGTGCTCCCCAGCGGTAATTGGTCAGTCGCAGACACCTGCAGCGGCGTTGCCTTTTTTAGTACTTGTTTACTGCTTGGCGTTTTGTATGCGTGGACTATTTATGATTCCTATGCCAAGCGCATTGGTTTTGTCGTCGGGTCGGCTGTCATTGGAATCGTCGGAAATTGGGTTCGCGTTTATCTGACGATCATGATCGCGCACCATACTGATAATCGGCTACTTCGCGATGATCATTACATGTTCGGCTGGCTGCTGTTCGCTGTGTTTCTATTCGTTTTTTGTTGGTTCGGCTGGCGATATCGCGATACCGTTGAACCGCAAAGCGAAATACGCCATACGGATGACATGGAGGCGCGCAAACACACCTCGGTGCCCAACTCTCTGCTAGCCGCCATCTCAATTGCTACATTGGCCACACTGGCGAGCTGGCCAATAATTAAAACAAAGTTGTTGACCCCGCAAGAATCGAACACCGCGATGCTAGCCAGCATGTCCCCGCAGGGCGGATGGTCCTTGGTGGAAAAACCAACGCATGGCTGGGAGCCAGGACTGAATAACCCGACCCAAATTCAGACACAGCGCTTCGAAAAAAATGGACAGCGAGTCGATATTTTTATTGGTATTTTTCGGAATGAAACATGGGATTCCAAGTTGGTGAGCACATCCAATCGTCTTACGGGCGGAGACAAGTCAAACTGGAGCCTTGTGGACCGCGGCGGCGCGCGCACCAAACATTCAGGAACGCCACTTCAAGTAAAAACAGGCGTATTGCTTGGCAGTACCGGCAAGATTTTCGTGTGGCATTGGTATTGGGTTGACGGTTTCTCTACGAGTAATGATCTTCGCGCGAAATTTCAGCAGCTTCAAACGCGCCTGCAGGGAGTACCCGCTGCATCCGCATGGGTCGCGATTTACACTGATGCGAATGGGCCCGTTGAAGTTTCATCGAAATTGTTAAACGAGTTCATGCACGACATGGGCGGCTCAATCGAGCGAGCGCTTGCGCAGACTGTAAATCGATAATGCCTAACGTTCTACTTTACGACCCAATAATATGGAGCTATGGCTTTGCGGCGCTGATATTCGCCGCATTTGCCGTTCGGCTGCTGCTTAGCTGGCGTGGTGGCCTGCGAGCGTCAGTCGCACTCGGCGCAGCGATTGCGAGCACACTCTGGGCTGTTTTCGTGATGGCAGCGCTTGCGTTTCCAATTTCGGAGCTTTGGCGTGCAGCGCGATTTTTTGATGTCTTGCGCATTGGTGCGTGGCTTGCGTTTTTGTTGCTGCTGCTCGGTGAGTGGCGTGATTTATCCGTAGCGATCCGTCAAGTCCAATGTCGACCTTGGCGCTTGGTTGGCGCAGCGATATTGCTGATTGCTGCAATAATTTTGCCTGAGCAATTACCTTGGCAAAGTGCCGAAAAAGAACGCGGCACATTAGCGGTGTTTCTGGTCCTGCTCGGCATTTCGGTCCTCGGGCTTGCGCTCACCGAGCAACTTTATCGGCGCACGCCGGAAAACCGCCAATGGGCAATTAAACCGCTCGTGATCGGTCTTGCGGGCATGTTTGCCTTCGATCTACTCATGTATGCCGAAGCCGTATTGTTCAAAAATATCCACCCTGGAATGTGGGCCGCACGTGGCGTGGCGCATGCGTTCGTGATTTTCTTTGTTGCAGTGGCAACAGCACGTAACACCGCATGGACGATCGACCTGCACGTTTCGCGTGGGCTCGTATTTCATTCAACGACTGTTCTCATTGCCGGCATCTGCCTGCTGATGGTCGCAGCGGCTGGCTACTGGGTGCGCATTTTCGGTGGTGGCTGGGGCGAAACACTGCAAATCGCCTTTGTATTTGCTGCGTTGCTCAGTCTAACTGCGTTCGCGCTGTCGGCAAGAGTGCGAGCGCGACTGAAGGTTTTCATCAATAAGAACCTGTTCTCTTTTCGGTACGACTACAGGAAAGAATGGCTGCGGTTTACCCAGGTCTTGGGAACATTGGAGACAGGAGAAAATCTGCATGAGAAAGTGGTTCTCGCCCTCGCGAACTTGGTAGAAAGCGCAGGCGGTGCTGTGTGGCTGGAGCGTGGCGGCTCGTATTATCAAGTGGCACGGGTAAACATGCCGGAAATACCTGAGCCTGAATCGGTGTCAAGCTCGCTTTCATCTTTCCTTAACCGTACAGGCTGGATCATCCGAATTGATGAAATTGCCGGTATGCCTCAACGGTATCCAATGCTAGTCTTGCCAGCGTGGTTATCAAGCCTCAATGACGCGTGGCTCGTGATCCCGTTACCCAACGGGTTGGACAATATTGGCTTCGTCGTCCTGACAAGACCCCGCACACCGATCGATATCAACTGGGAGGTGCTTGATTTGCTGAAAACGGCGAGCCGCCAAGCCGCCAGTTATCTCGCGCAGTTTCGTGCAAATCAATCCCTCCTGGAGGCCGAAAAGTTTGGCGCCTTTAATCGTATGTCCGCTTTTGTAGTGCATGATTTAAAAAATCTCATCGCCCAACTTGCCTTACTCCTTAAAAATGCCGAGCGGCATCGCGATAATCCCGAATTTCAACGCGACATGCTGGAGACCATTGAACACGTTGTTACACGCATGAATCATTTGATGCTACAACTCACAACCGGCGCGACACCGGCAGCCAACCCAAGACAGGTTGACGTTCGTGAGTTGATTAACCGTGTTGTCGTCACAAAGCGCGAATACGCTGCGGCTATTGTTGTTGAATCGGGTGTTTCTCTGCGGGCACTTGCACACGAGGAGCATATTGAACGTGTAATTGGCCACGTGGTCCAGAATGCAATCGAAGCAACGGGCGATACGGGCTCGCCGATAACATTACGTGCCTATCATGAAAATCATTTTGCGGTGATAGAAGTGGTAGATGAAGGTATTGGCATGACAGAGGAATTTGTGCGAGAGAGATTGTTCCGACCGTTCCAAACGACAAAACCTCACGGAATGGGCATCGGTATGAATGAGAGTTTTCAGTACGTCAGCGGGATTGGCGGTCGAATCATGGTGGACAGCGTCGTAAACTCTGGCACCAGATTCCGTATTTTTCTCCGCATCGCAAGCTATTCGCAGATACCCGATCAATTGCAAGAAAACCTATGAGCGACACCAAGCGAAAACCATTGTTAATCGTCGAGGATGATCCGGCGCTGCAAAAGCAGATGCGGTGGGCATTTGATCGTAACGAAGTTCTGGTGGCGAGCGATTCCGAAAGTGCGATTAACCAGATTCGCCGACATGAGCCCGCGGTGATCACGATGGACTTGGGACTGCCGCCCCATCCGAACGATCCAACGGAGGGATTTGCGCTCCTTCAGCAGATCCTTGCACTCGCCCCACAAACGAAGGTAATCGTACTTACCGGGCAGAATGATCGTGCGAACGCACTAAAAGCGATTCAGCTTGGTGCCTACGATTTTTACGCAAAACCGTTTGAGCCAGAGTTGCTTTCACTCACCATTGAGCGTGCGTTTTGCCTGTACGAAATTCAGGAGGAAAATCGGCGACTGCAAACGCTCGCAAAGCCTGCGGGTTTTGCCGGAATCATCACTCGCGACGCAGAGATGCTGAGAATTTGCCGCACCGCAGAAAAAGTAGCACCGACAACTGCGACGATTCTACTTCTGGGCGAATCGGGAACCGGCAAAGAACTGGTCGCGCGGGCACTGCACGACCTTTCACCGCGCCGCAAGGAACGCTGGGTGGCGATTAACTGCGCGGCAATTCCCGAGGCGCTGCTTGAAAGCGAATTATTTGGCTACGAGAAAGGTGCGTTTACGGGTGCCACGAAGCAAACACTGGGGAAAATAGAGACAGCCAACAAAGGCACCCTTTTTCTGGATGAAATTGGGGATCTTTCTCTTCCCTTGCAAGGAAAGCTGCTGCGTTTTCTACAAGAGCGGGTTATTGAGCGGGTGGGTGGGCGCGAAGAGATTCCCGTCGATGTGCGTATCGTCTGCGCGACCCACCAAAACCTCAAGAAAATGATTGGGCAGGGAAATTTCCGTGAGGATTTGTACTTTCGACTTGCCGAGATCGTGATTGAAATTCCACCACTGCGAAAGCGTCTGGGCGATGCGGGTCTGCTCGCGCATGCTTTCGTCCGGCGTGTTGCCGACGAACAACATCGCGGCCCGCTCACATTATCGCCAGATGCCATGGATGCGATAGAAGCACATCCATGGACGGGCAATGTACGTGAGCTCGAAAATTGCATCAAACGTGCAGTGATCATGGCAGATGGTAGCGTCATTACGAGTGCCGATCTTGGCTTAAATGGCGAACTGGAAAACCCGATACTAAACCTTCGCCAGGTGCGCGATGCGGCAGAGAAACAGGCAGTCGTACGCGTGCTCGGGAGATCTGACGGCAACCTGAGCAAGGCTGCCGAAATGCTCGGGATCAGTCGACCGACGCTTTACGAACTTCTTGATCGATTCGGCTTGCGCTGATAAATTGCGCGCGCTGGCAGCCAATACAAATACAGGATTAAGCATGGATAGCAGCGTAACAACTAACGTCTTGAAATGGGCGGTGGCACTGACCGTGATAGTGGCTTTGCTGGGTGCGTGTAGCGATGATCGACCGGACGCGCTAATCGCGTCAGCGAAAGAATATCTCGGTAAAAAGGAGTATTCGGCAGCTTCCATTCAGCTAAAAAACGCACTCAAGGCCAACGACAGCGGTGAGATCCGATTTCTATTGGGGAAAGCGTTGATTGGTTTGGGCGATTACACGGCTGCGCAGATTCAATTGCGACAGGCGCTGGAAGCGAAATATTCGACGGACGCCATTTATCCGGAGCTTTCAAAAGTGATGCTGGGCCTTGGCGATCATAAGAAATTGGTAGCGGAATTCGGAAGTTTGCAGGTTAAGGATGCCGAACAGCAGGCGTCGATTAAATCTGACGTTGGCGAAGGGTATCTGGCGTTGGGACAGCCCAAGGAAGCGCGCGAGGCATTTTTGGCCGCGCTCACAAGCGTACCGGGCTACCCACGGGCTCGCGTTGGCGAGGCCCGGAATATGGCGGCAACTGGCGACCTCGCTGGAGCGATGGTGATCGCGAACGACATCCTTACCAAGCAACCTGAGTCGCCATACGCGCTTGCGTTAAAGGCAGATTTGCTCTCGGCGCAGGGAAAGCCGGAAGAGGCGGCAGCGACATTGACAGCTCTCGTCAACGTGATGCCACTTTACGGTCAAGCGCGATTCACGCTGGTATCACTGTTGATCAGCGCCGGAAAATTTGACCTGGCCAGTGCCGCTATTGTTGAAATGAAAAAAGTATTGCCACGTGACGTGCGGAGTAAGTATTTGGAGGCACTGGTGGCATTCAGGCAAAACGAACCCGCGAAGGCAAGAGATGCCGTGCTGGCGGTGCTAAATGTAATCCCCGAACCGGGGCCAGCGATGTTGCTGGCTGGCGCAGCAGAATATCAGCTTGGCTCACTTTCGACGGCAGCTGACTATCTGCGTAAGGTAATCGCAAAGTTTCCGAATAACTTGTACGCCCGAAATTTATTGGTCGCGACCTACCTGCGGCAAGGCCAGCCGGGCAAGGCGGAGGACGCCATCACCCCTGCACTTGCACTCGCGCCCAATGACTCAACTATCCTGCGCGCCGCAGGCGAGGTGGCACTCGCAAACAACAAGCTCAAGGATGCCGCCACGTACTATGACCGGGCGCTAGAACAGGAAAAAGACAATTCCGCCATTAAGACCAGGCTGGCCCAGATCCGACTTGCGAGTGGTGAAACTGATCGTGCGCTCGCAGATCTTGAAGCCACATCCGGACTCGACAAAACACAGCATCAGTCAGACCTCTCGTTGATCGCCACGTACGTGACACGCAAAGAATTCGATAAAGCGCTCTCGGCCGTTGCAACGCTCGAGAAGAAACTACCTACCGACCCACTAACGTTCAGCATCAAAGGTGCCGTGTACGCAGCCAAAAATGACCCCAAGAGTGCGCGGATGAATCTTGAAAAAGCGCTCTCGTTGCAACCTAATTACCTGCCTGCGGCTCGGGTGCTTGCAGGTCTGGATATTACGGAAAAAAATATCGTCGCCGCGACGGGGCGATTTGAATCAATTCTGACAAAAGAGCCTAACAACGAGGGCGCGCTGCTTGGGCTGGCGCAGGTGCAAGTTTCTACCAATGCGCCACGCAAGGAAATCACAGCAACTTTTGAGCGCGCAATCAAAGCCAACCCCACATCGG
This sequence comes from Betaproteobacteria bacterium, assembly GCA_031401935.1. GTDB lineage: Bacteria > Pseudomonadota > Gammaproteobacteria > Burkholderiales > Usitatibacteraceae > UKL13-2. Next base: position 7,680 of record JANNRY010000134.1, read on the forward strand.
TTGCCCCGCGTCTGGCGCAAATCGGGTTCTTCACACAGAGCCGCGACGCGAAGAGTGCGCTCACTGCGGCACAGGCAGCAAATGCCGCCATACAAAATGAGCCCAGAATTCTTGATGCGCTCGGACTAGCCCAGTTGGCAGCGGGCGAAACCAATCAGGCGATCGAAACCTTCAACAAATTCGCGAGTGCACAACCAGAGTCACCCTTGCCACAGCTTCGATTGGCGGCGGCAAGCTATGCGGCAAAACAGGTTGACGCCCCCATCGCAGCGTTACGCAAAGCGCTGGCGATCAAGCCCGATCTGTTGGAAGCACAGCGCGGGATTGTGGCCATGCAAATTGCGGCCGGCAAGCCTGAAGAAGCACTGAAGGAGGCCAAGCTCGTACAACAGGCGAGGCCCAAAGAAGCAGTTGGATTCGCGATGGAAGGCGATGTGCTTGAGAGCCAAAAGCGGCTCGCTGACGCAGCTAAAGCCTACGCGGAAGGGAACAGGCGCCAACCAAGCGCAGAACTCGTCGTCAAGCAAATCCAGCTCTCCGAGGCGGCTGGACTTTGGAACGAGGCTCGCGCGGCAGCCACGAAATGGATGACTGAAAACCCCAACGACCCAACGGTCAGGTTTCATTTGGCAACGACGGCCATGCAAAATAAGGATCTCAAGGGTGCTGTCGGTGCCTACAAGGATATTCTCAAGAAACAGCCAGACCATCTGGGAACGCTAAACAATCTGGCTTGGGCGCTCGGGGAGTTAAAGGATCCTTCGGCAGTTGGCTATGCCGAACAAGCCTACAAAATAGCACCGACGAATGCCGGGGTGCTTGATACCTACGGTTGGCTGCTTGTCAACAATGGTAAGGACGCACGCGGGATTGAGCTGTTGACACAAGCGGTGACCAATGCACCAGCAGACATTGAGATGCGTGTGCACTTGGCGAAGGCCCTGGTCAAGTCCGGGGACAAGGCTGGCGCAAAAAGAGAGCTGGAGGCCGCAGTAAAGCTTGGGGGAAACTCGCCAATGCGAGCGGATATCGATCAATTGCTTCGTTCGCTTTGATGC
>JANNRY010000135.1:0-7201 GCA_031401935.1 Betaproteobacteria bacterium
TCATGATCGCGTTTACTTCTTCGACCGTGGTGTCGCGCGCGGCGATGAACGAGAGATCAACGATGGACACATTGATGGTTGGCACGCGAATCGCGAAACCATCCAGCTTGCCGTTAAGCTCAGGCAATACCAGGCCAACAGCCGCTGCCGCGCCAGTCTTAGTTGGAATCATGCTCATCGGGGCTGATCGTGCGCGGCGCAAGTCTTCATGCATCACATCGGTCAGCACCTGATCATTGGTATAAGCGTGTACCGTGGTCATCAGGCCGTTAACGACACCGATCTTTTCGTGAAGTGGCTGTACCAGCGGGGCGAGGCAGTTGGTGGTGCAAGATGCATTCGAGATCACCGTCATCGCCTGCGTTAAAACGCTGTGATTCACGCCGTAGACGATGGTCGCATCGACATCCTTGCCGCCAGGTGCCGAGATAATGACTTTCCTCGCGCCGCCCTTCAAGTGCGCCGACGCCTTCTCCTTGGTGGTGAAGAGGCCGGTACATTCCAGCACCACATCCACGTTCATTTCGCCCCATGGCAATTGTGCCGGGTCGCGCTGCGCAAATACTTTGATCTTGTCGCCTGCACCGCCATTGGCAACGATCAAGGAATCACCCTCAACGACGACGGTGCCGGGAAACTTGCCGTGCGCGGTGTCGTATCGCGTCAGATGGGCGTTGGTATCGACGGGACCCAGATCGTTGATGGCAACGATCTGAATGTCATGTTTTTTATGGCCTTCGTAGTGGGCACGGAGAACGTTGCGGCCGATGCGACCGTAGCCATTGATGGCGACGCGGATAGTCATGTTGTCTTTCCTGCGAGCGGTTGGGGGAGTGTGACGCGGCCACAAATGCAGTGTCCACCGTCGATTTTACCGCAATGCCACTTTTCGCCCAAATCCACGCGCAAGACACGCGATAATGGCCCCTATGAAAAAAGTCGTTATTGCTTCCGGCAATGCTGGAAAACTGTGCGAATTTGCGGCGCTGCTGGCACCGTTTAATTTTGATGCTGTCCCGCAGGCGGCCTTGGGCGTCACTGAAACGGAGGAACCACACATTACGTTTGTCGAGAACGCGCTCCTCAAAGCACGCCATGCCTCGCTTGCGACCGGGCTCCCGGCGCTAGCCGACGATTCAGGTATTTGTGCGTACGCCTTGGCTGGCGCGCCGGGTGTGCGTTCGGCGAGGTACGCAGGGGAACCCGCCAATGACGCGCGCAATAACGCAAAGCTTGTCGCGGCGTTGGAAATACATAAAGACCATCGCGCTTTCTATTATTGTGCGTTGGTTTTCGTGACCCACGCCGACGATCCGCATCCGCTCATTGCCACCGGCCAATGGCACGGTGAGGTCATCACGATGCCACGTGGCGATGGCGGTTTTGGCTACGACCCGCACTTTTTGTTGGCCGAATATGGCTGTACCGCTGCCGAGTTATCAGCCGAGATTAAAAACCGCGTGAGTCATCGTGGCAAAGCGATGCAGATGCTCGCCGCCATGCTGCGAAATGCGCAGCCGATCTGCGAATGACGATGCCGAACAGCGCGCCCATACTTGGCTTTGGTTCGATTGTCGGCAGCGGTACACTACTGACAACACTGCCGCCGTTATCGCTCTACATCCATATTCCTTGGTGCGTGCGCAAGTGTCCGTATTGCGATTTCAACAGCCACGAAGCATCCGGTGATGCACCCGAAAGGCGTTATGTCGATGCCATTATTTCGGACCTGGACCACTCGTTGCCGAAAATATGGGGCCGTCGCGTCTATTCGATCTTCTTCGGCGGCGGCACGCCGAGCCTGTTTTCGGCACAAGCAATCGATGAAATTCTTGCCGCCGTCCGCGCGCGCGTGACGCTGGATGTCGAGGCCGAAATTACGCTGGAGGCCAATCCCGGTACGTTTGAAGCGGAGAAATTCCGCGGTTATCGCGAGGCTGGCGTAAATCGGCTGTCCATCGGCATTCAAAGTTTCAACGACAGACAGTTGCAGGCGCTGGGACGAATTCACAATAGCGATGAGGCAGATCGCGCAATCAAAATTGCGCAGGCGAATTTTGACAACATCAATCTCGATGTCATGTTCGCTCTACCCGGCCCTGATCACCGGCAAACGCTCGAAGAGTGTGAACGCGACATCGACATCGCGCTGTCATTCGGGACCAAACATTTATCGATCTATCACCTCACGCTGGAAACAAATACGTTGTTCTATCGCTTTCCACCAACGCTGCCCGATGACGAAACCGCTGCCGATATGCAGGACATGATCGCGCGAAAATTAGCGGATGCGGGCTATGTCCACTATGAAACGTCGGCCTTTGCCAAGCCCGGATGGGAATGTCGCCATAATCTCAATTACTGGCGCTTCGGCGACTACCTCGGCATCGGTGCCGGTGCGCATGGGAAAATCTCTTACCCGGACCGCATCACGCGTGAGTCGCGATATAAACAACCCGGCACATTCATGGACAACGCCGTTGTCGGCACTGCCATCCAGGAAGAAAAGACGGTGCCACGTGCCGAGTTGCCGTTTGAATTCATGCTCAATGCCTTACGGCTAACAGCAGGATTTGCGACAACACTGTTTACCGAACGCACCGGTTTGCCGATCACGGCCATCAGTCGTCAACTGGACCTTGCCGAAGCCCGCGGCTTGATCACGCGTGACATTAAACATATTCAGCCGACCGAAAAAGGCCAGTTGTTCCTCAACGACTTGCTGGAAATGTTTTTGCCGCTGGATGAGGTTCGTACGCCATAACGCACGACAAAGCGCGAACGATTTACTTGGCGACGCGTTTGTCGCGTTCGATCACAGCGTAGGCGGAATGGTTGTGGATCGATTCAAAATTCTCTGATTCGACCACGTAGGCCTCGATCCGCTCGTCGGCATTCAACGCTGCGGCAACATCGCGCACCAGATCCTCCACAAACTTGGGGTTGTCATACGCGCGTTCGGTAACGAATTTTTCATCAGGCCGTTTGAGGATCCCGTATAGCTCCGCAGACGCCTGATCTTCCGCGATACGCACGACGTCTTCAATCGTTATCGGTGCTGCACTGCGCACCGAGATGCTGATATGCGAACGCTGATTATGTGCGCCGTAAGCAGATATTTCTTTTGAACACGGGCAAAGACTGGTCACGGGAACCGTCACCTTGGTGATAACCGATGTGACGCCGCCGCTTATTTCACCTGTCAACAGCACTTCAACATCAAGCAGCGACTTCACCCCCGAAACCGGGGCTGATTTTTCGATGAAATACGGAAATGCAATCTGGATGCGGCCATCGGTGGCGTCGAGCCGTTGCGCCATGCGCGTCAGGAGCGCACCAAAGGCCGGGACGGATAGCGCTTCATTATTGCTCTCGAGGATTTCCACGAACCGCGACATATGGGTGCCTTTGACATCGTGCGGAAGCCGCACCGTCATGTCAAACGTGGCGACAGTGTGTTTAATCTCGCCGTCTTTGCCCAAAACACGGATCGGATGCCGCAGCGCTTTAATCCCCACGCGGTCGATCACAATTTCGCGGGCATCCGGCATGCCTTGCACATCGGGGATCTCGGCTGAAATCGGCGCAGTTATTGGTAAGAAACGATCCCGTTGATTCATCACAAAATTTTCTCTGTTGAACGACGTTGGAGTATAGCCTTGACGGCAATTTTGAGCAAAAAGGTCCCGTACCTAAGATATGGGTGCAGCCGTCATTTTTCAATTCTCGAGGGCTTAAACGCACTGCATACCAATGAAATGAGGCACCCGAAGGTGCCTCATTCAACCAAAACACCGTCAAAAACGGTAACGGTTAGTTGTACGCCGTCTCGCCGTGAGAGGTGATATCGAGACCTTCGCGTTCCTCGTCTTCAGGAACACGCAGACCGACCACCATTTTGACGATGAACAGCGACACGGCCGCGACCACACCAGACCAGACGACGGCAATACCAACCGCTTTCGCCTGAATCACGAGTTGCTCGCCGATCGACGTAAAGCCCGTTGTCGCTTTGACCCAGTCGGTCACGAAGCCAGGACCTCCCAGATCAGGGGAGACGAATACACCTGTTAGCAGTGCGCCCAAAATGCCGCCGACGGCATGTACACCGAAGACATCGAGCGAATCGTCAACCTTGAGCATGCGTTTGAGACCCGTTACGCCCCACAAACAAACGACGCCTGCTGCCGTGCCGATCACGAACGCACCGGCAATACCAACGTTGCCTGCCGCAGGCGTGATCGCAACCAGACCTGCAACAGCGCCGGATGCAGCGCCGAGCATAGATGGCTTGCCTTTGAGCAACCACTCGGCCAACGTCCATGACAACACCGCACAGGCTGTTGCGAGGAATGTGTTCATGAACGCGAGCACGGCGGAATTGCCAGCTTCAAGCGCGGAGCCCGCATTGAAACCAAACCAGCCGAACCACAACAACGAGGCACCGATCATGGTCATCGTGAGGCTATGCGGCGTCAGCGCTTCTTTGCCGAAGCCAATGCGTTTGCCGAGGAAATAAGCGGCAACCAGACCGGCGACGCCCGCGTTGATGTGCACCACGGTACCGCCTGCGAAATCAAGCGCACCCATCTGCCAGAGATAACCGGCTTTTGCGTTCAAACCATCGACCAGCTTCGGATCGGTGTAGGCGTCAGGCCCCATCCAGAACCACACCATATGCGCCATGGGCACATAAGCGAATGTGAACCACAGCACCATGAACAGCAGCACTGCGGAAAACTTCATGCGCTCGGCAATTGAACCCAAAATCAGGCAACAAGTAATGGCCGCAAACGTGCACTGGAACGCGGCAAACAGCATTTCCGGAATGACAACACCTTTGCTGAACGTGGCAGCCATGGCAAATTCACCTTTGGCCAAGTCAGCAATCCCTTTTAAGAAAAGTCGATCAGTGCCGCCAAAGAACGCGTTACCTTCGGTGAATGCAAAGCTGTAGCCGTAAACCACCCAGAGCACGGATATCAGCGAGAAGGTGACGAACACCTGCATCAATACGGATAGCATATTCTTGGAGCGAACGAGGCCGCCGTAGAACAGCGCCAATGCCGGAACGCTCATCAAAAGCACCAGTGCTGTGCAAACCAGCATCCACGCCACATCGCCCTTGTTTGGCACGGGTGGAGCAGGTGTTGCGGCAGCGGGAGCGGCGGCGGGCGTTGCTGCCGCAGGAGCAGCCGATGCGTCTGCCACTGGTGCTGCGGCAGGTGCCGCCACTGGTGCCGAGGTAGCTGCCGCTGGCGCCGGTTCGGCTTTTTTGTCTTGCGCTTGTGCAGCGCCGGTCATCAATAGACTGCTGATGAACGCAAGTGAGATAAATAGTCGTTTCATTTTTGTAGGCTCCCGGGCTTAGAGTGCGTCCGCGCCGGTTTCCCCGGTGCGAATGCGAACGACCTGCTCGAGACTGAAGACAAAAATCTTGCCGTCGCCAATCTTGCCAGTGTTCGCGGATTTCTCGATTGCTTCGATGACTTGCTCAACCAAATCGTCTTTGACTGCTGCTTCAATTTTTACTTTCGGCAGAAAATCGACAACGTATTCGGCACCGCGATACAGCTCGGTGTGGCCTTTTTGACGTCCAAACCCTTTGACTTCTGTGACCGTGATGCCTTGCACGCCGATGGCGGACAAGGCTTCACGCACTTCGTCAAGCTTGAACGGCTTGATGATGGCGGTGACCAGTTTCATATCAATTGCTCCCTGTAAAAGAATGACTATTTGCGGCCCACACGGGCCACGGGCGCGACTTAGAGCGCTTTAGAACGATTTGGAAACGAATGCGACCAGACGTGCTTTGCCCAAATCCTTGCCGTTCACGGTATAAAAAGCTTCTTTGGCATTGGTGTTTTTCACGTAACCACCCGCCGCCCAGCCGTCGCCCAAATCATATGTTGCGCCGAGTTTGTAGACGGTGTAGCTGAAGTCACCGTTGTTCTTGACGCTCTGGCGGGCGATCTGCGCGTTAGCAGTCAGCTTTGGAAGAATTTCCTGGGCCCAATTGATCTCGGCAAAACCGGAACCTTTGCTATTGGCGAAACCGAACAAATTGCTTGTCGAGTGCGAATATTTTGCGCTGAATGCACCTGAGGCGACGCCGACATAAATTTCATCCGTGTTTGGCGAAGGATTAAAGGCCTTGCTGGACGGATATTCATATCGGAGGTAGCCAATATCCATCGTGACATCTTTGACGATCTCGAATTTGTAACCGCCAAAAATATCTACTTCAATATTTGCCTTGGTCGAAAAACCACCGGCCTTGGCCGCTTCTTTCAACCATTTGATGTTGGTGATGAATGTGCCCAGATAGAAGCCGCTCGAATGGGCGTAATCCAGATTGAATTGAAGGGCGGGCTTTTCGGCGGTCTGCGCAATACCGCGATATTCGTATTCGGAATACAGTGAAATTTTCGGCACCAAAGTGTGTTCGGGCGTTTCGGGCGCAGCAGCAGGGGCAGGCGCGGCCTGCGCAAATGCTTGCGTGGCGACAAACGATACGGATAGCAATCCAGCCAACGTTGCGGGAACCAGTTGCTTAACGATTTTTTTCATTGCAGGACCTCTGAGGTAGTGATGGAAAATTGCTTCAGGGTCTTATTAGCAGGTTGCATGCCATTCTTGTGACAGGCGTAACCCACTGATTTTTTGGCTGATTGCTGCGACGCACCAATCGTGCGCACCAAAATAATGCACAGCTTTAGCGCCACGCACCACCCCGACGCACCCTATCCAGAATTGTTGTAGAAGCGGCTCGGTTAGAATGTGCAATCAAAATGCGTTTCGCATTACACGCTACCCATTACCCAACTCGCCGATCCCTGTGACTAAAGAATTTTCCGCGCCAGACGCGACCAAACCTACACTCGACGTGCTGAGCAAGTTCGCGGCCAAGCTTGATTCGATGATCAAGAATTCGCCGATCAGCGAAATAGAGAAAAACGCGCGCCAGCATTTTATCGCGCAACTCGCCAAACAAGGTTTGGTGACGCGTGAAGAATACGAGGTGCAAGTGGCGTTGCTTGAGCGGGCGAGCGCGAAACTCAAAGAGCTGGAAAGTAAAATCGCGCATCTGGAACAAGAGCGGCATAAAGAAGCTGATCGGCTTAAATAAATGTCCCTCGCAGTACTTTATTCCCGCGCGCTTACCGGCATGGAAGCGCCGCTGGTCACGGTGGAAGTGCAT
>JANNRY010000136.1:0-4878 GCA_031401935.1 Betaproteobacteria bacterium
TTTTGCTGGGGCAAATTGTTGAGCTGTACAACCGCACATCCTTATCAATCAGTAGTCTAGCAACCCGTTACCAGTCAATACAAAAGCCCCTGCTCAGCAAACGAAAGTGAAGCGCCTGGTGCGACGATGAAATGATCGAGCACTTTGACGTCGACCAATGCCAGCGCCTCCGCCAATGCTTTCGTTAGCGAACGATCAGCCGCACTTGGGCTGGCTTCGCCTGAGGGGTGGTTATGCGCCAGGATCACCGAACCGGCATTGTGAGCGAGTGCTCGCTTAACGATTTCTCTTGGATAGACGCTAGTTTGAGTCAGCGTGCCGCGAAATAGCTCTTCTACCGCAATAACGCGGTTTTGCGCGGTCAGGAACACGGCGACGAATACCTCATGCGGCAAACGCGACAAGGTCATGCGCAAATAATCCCGAACCGCCTGTGGCGAATTCAGCGCATCGGTTTTAAGAACTTCCTCTTCCAGCGCGCGACGCCCCATCTCAAGCACGGCCTGCAGCTGCACGTACTTGGCGGGGCCCACACCATTGACTGCACATAAATCTTCCGCACTGGCTGAAAACAGCCCTGCCAGATTGCCAAATTTGTTGACGAGTTCGCGTGCCAGATCGACGGCACTTTTACCCTTCACGCCCACCCTGAGGAATATCGCGAGCAATTCCGCGTCCGACAGCGCCTTCGCGCCCTGCTTCAACAAACGCTCGCGTGGTCGCTCGTCTTCCGGCCATTCTGTGATTGCCATGGTGGTGAATGATCCTGTGTAAAATGCTGAAATGGTTACAAAAACTGCACAATCGGTCGCCAGTGTCGTGCTCGGCATTACAGGCGGTATCGCCGCTTACAAATCGGCGGAACTCACACGCCTGCTGAAGAAAGCGGGCATTAATGTTCAGGTGGTGATGACTGAAGCGGGCACCAAGTTCATCACCCCGGTGACCATGCAAGCGTTGTCCGGCAATCCCGTCTTTGTCGATTCCTGGGATAGGCGAATTGACAACAATATGGCGCATATCGAATTGTCCCGCGCCGCAGACGCGATTTTGGTTGCCCCCGCCAGCGCGGATTTTCTAGCCAAAATTGCCAACGGCATCGCGAACGACTTGCTTACAACGCTCGTACTCGCGCGGCGGTCTACATGTCCTTTGTTTGTCGCGCCTGCGATGAACCGCGAAATGTGGGAGAACCCGGCCACCCTGCGCAACATCGCCCAGCTTATCGCCGATGGCGTCACTGTGCTTGGCCCCGATCAAGGCGATCAGGCTTGCGGAGAGACTGGCCCGGGCCGAATGCTGGAACCTGATGCGCTGGTTGAAGCGCTTCAACGTCTCAACGCGCCAAAAACACTTGCGGGCAAACGCGCACTCGTGACGGCCGGCCCCACATTTGAGCCGATTGATCCAGTACGAGGAATCACCAATTCAAGCTCTGGCAAGATGGGCTATGCGATTGCGCAGGCGTTACTTGATGCGGGTGCCGAGGTTATTTTGGTGAGCGGGCCCACTTCAATTTCGCCGCCAGCGAATGCGAAGTTATTTCCCGTTAAGACCGCTTCGCAGATGTTAGATGCTGTTAAAGCAAATATCGCCGAAATTGACTTATTTTTTAGCGTCGCCGCGGTGTCCGATTACACACCAGCGACTCCACAAGCACAGAAAATGAAGAAAAAGACGGAGAAACTCACTATTGAGCTCGTCCCGACGGTGGACATTCTGGCTTGGGTCGCATCGCAACCACACCCGCCTTTTTGCGTAGGTTTCGCGGCTGAAAGCGAGAACGTCGTCGAATATGCAATTAAAAAACGTGAAAACAAGAAAATTCCCATGATCGTCGCCAACCTTGCCACTGCGGCGATTGGCGCTGACGACAATGAGGTCACCATCGTGGATGGCAACTTTGAGACCGCCATCCCACGCGGCCCAAAAATGGATATCGCTCGCGTGATTGTTCGGCATGCTTCGGCACTTTTTGCGGCGGAGGCAAAGAGTCGAACCAACCTCAAAGCGGTCAAAAATGCATAAGCTTGATGTTCGTGTACTTGATAGCAGGCTTCTGGAACAACTGCCCCAGTATGCAACGCCGGGCTCGGCCGGGCTGGATCTACGCGCATGTCTGGACACACCAGTCACGCTAAAACCCGGCGAATCCACGCTGGTGCCTTCCGGTATCGCCATCCACCTGGATGATCCGAAATACGCCGCGATGGTGCTGCCACGGTCTGGGCTGGGCCACAAACACGGCATCGTGCTGGGAAACCTTGTTGGGCTGATTGACTCAGACTATCAGGGACAGATTTTTGTCTCGGTGTGGAATCGTGGCCAAGCCGAGTTCACGATCCAGCCGATGGAGCGTATTGCGCAAATGATCATCGTGCCGGTGTTGCAGGTTGAATTCAACGTCGTGCCGGACTTTGTCGCGAGCACACGCGGTGAAGGCGGGTTTGGCAGTACCGGTAAAAAATAGGTGGCATGAAATTGCCCCAACATCATCCACTTTGAAGACTCACACATACACACCATGATCAGCCGTTTTTTTCATCTGCCCGCACTTCTGCTGACCGCCATCATGCTGATGGCGTCGCCAAGCATATTTGCCGACACAGCCCCGCAGCCTGAGGGCAAGCCGCAAACAGGGCTGCGTACCATCATGCTCAAGGTCGGCAGCCAAAACGTGCGGGCCGATGTTGCAAATACAGAGGCCGCACGCCAAATGGGGCTGATGTTCCGCAAAAAAATGGGCGGGCTGGAGGGCATGCTGTTCGTCTTTCCAGAAATTGGCTATCACGCGATGTGGATGAGAAACACTCTCATCCCGCTTTCCGTTGCCTACCTGAATGAGAGCGGAACCATACTTTCGATTCACGAGATGGAAGCACTATCGGATATGCCGCACCAATCGGCCGGGCCGGCGCGGTTCGCGCTGGAAATGAATGCGGGCTGGTTCAAGTCCAACAAAGTCAACTTAGGCGATACGATCAAGGGCTTGGATAAAGCGCCGAAGCCTCAGTAAGTTTTTGCATCATTCCAATCCCATTCCCGCCAGCCTTTGAGCATCGGGAAATAAAGACCCAGCTTGATCGACGTCGCCTTTGTCGTGACCTTCATGGCGCTCAATATCTGCGCGTAGGTTTCAAGTTGTGCTGAATAGCGCTTTTGCTCGTTATCCAGAAATGCGTCCACGTCCGCGCCCTCGTGGCTTCCGGTTTTAAAGTCGATTATCCAGCGCACGTTTTGATCATCAACGAAAGTACGATCAATGGCGATATTTACCAGCGCGCCATCCTGAACGCCCGTCAAACGCCACTCTGCGCGGGCATCTTGATGCGATTGCAAGGCCCAGCTCCCGCGCGAGTCCGCAAGCGTATTGGCTAAAGCCGCAACGACACGCGATGCCGCACCCGACAACGCATCGGGGGCCACGCCTCGCTGCACGAGTTCCCGTTCAATCATCGGGACTGCCGCAGCGATGCGATCAGCGCTCCATTTCTGCAAACCTTCGTCAGCGATACGCTGTAAAAGCGCGTGCACCACACTACCGATATGCCTTGCCACATCGCCGGCCCATTCAAAATCTACTGTGCTGTTGTTGAGCGTGCGTTGCTCGTTTGCGATACCGAGACAACCAGAAACCGCATCGGGCATCTTTGGTAATGGCTGCGTGATGGGAATACGCATCGGTCCGGACACAGGTACTGTGGTAATGGCTGCCGCCTGCGTGACAGCATGCGCTGCTCTGCGCATAGGTATGCCGACAGGAAGCATGGATGGCACGCACGGCCACAGCGATGCAAGCAAACTCTCGGCACGGGGCTGCGCAAACATTTCGCTGTTTTCGTCGCCCTCGGCCTCGCCTGCTTTATCACTCTTCACCACAAAAGTACCCAGCAAATGCAATCGTCGCTCCGCACGAGTCGCGGCGACGTAGAGCAGACGCACAATTTCCTGACGCTGCTTTTCACGATCCTGCTGCACCACGTAACGGTACGTCGCGTCCGCCTCCGCATCCTCTTCAGCACCCGTTTCCCTGATGGGTGCCAGCAATAATTCTCGTTCGCCGGTGTCAGGGTTGGGCTGCTCGGTCCAGACGATTAATTTCTTGTCATCGCGTCGCGGCGACCGGTGCAAGGCCGGCACGATGACCGTATCAAATTCCAAACCCTTCGCCTTGTGAATGGTCATGATCTGCACTGGCGGCACACCAGACTCTTTCACGGTCTCGCGATTATCCGCAAATAATTTGTCCAACCGGGCATCGAGCGCATTGAGATCAATTCGCTGGCCACCACTGGCCTGAGCCTGCGTTTCCGCATCAAGTAAATCAAGCATCACTGCCGCGTCGAGCAAATCATTCTCCTGCATCACGCACGCCGGACCACGTAACTTAAGCCAGGTATTCTCAACTGCCTCTCTCAACGGAAGGCGACGGCGAAACTGGATTGCCGGGCCGAGCGCGGCACAGAACAGTTTCACGCGCGCCTGACCGTCAGCCGAAAGCGCTGACACGCACGTGGCATCGTTAAGTAACTCCCAAACGGTGCGCATATCCGGACGCAATGTGCCATCGATTGGCGCATCTCCGCGTGCGAGGATCGCCAGATCGCTCAAGGTAAGCCCACACCACGGCGCGCGCAATATCGCAAACCATGCGATACGGTCCGCAAGATGCAGCAGTGCCCGCGCCAGTGAAATTAAATCCTGCACGACCGGACGGCCCTTAAGCGGATCGATATCGACGGCGTGAAAGGCAATATTCGCCGCTTTCAGTGCGGGCACGATCTCTCGCAAATGGCCGCGATTGCGCACCAGAATACTGATGATGGCGTCGGGTTTTTCGCGGCGTGTCGCACTAATAATGCTAACAACGCGTGAGGC
>JANNRY010000137.1:0-2092 GCA_031401935.1 Betaproteobacteria bacterium
GGTCGAATCGAAAGTCAAACGCGAGAATTTTCGGTGTTAGCGCAGACCGATTTGCAGACCCCCGAGCAATTCAACAATATCGTCGTCAAGGATGCGGGCGGTTACCCGGTCAGGATTCGCGATGTGGCGCGAGTTGAAATTGCGCCTATCGATGAACGTATTCTTGCCCGCTTTACGGGTCGCAATGCGGCGACGCTGGCAATCGTCAAACAAGCAACCGCTAATCCCCTGGAACTATCGGTGGCCGTGCGCGCGGAAGCCGATGAAATCCAGAAATCGTTGCCGCCGGGGATGACACTGACGGTGGTATTTGATACATCGTTATTTATTGAACAAGCCATCAAAGCCGTATTCGGCACTATCTGGGAAGCGATTCTTTTGGTCGCTATCGTCATCTTTTTGTTCCTGCGCAACCTCCGCGCCACCATCATTCCGCTCATCACCATTCCGGTGTCGTTGATCGGTGCGTTCGCGCTGATGTACATGTTTAACTTCAGCATCAATACGCTCACGCTGTTGGCGATGGTGCTTGCCATCGGTTTGGTGGTGGATGACGCCATCGTGGTGCTTGAAAACATTTACCGCTATATGGAAGAGGGAATGGGTCGCGTCGAGGCTGCGATCAAGGGTGCACGCGAAATCGCGTTCGCGGTGGTGGCCATGACGCTGACGCTCGCCGCTGTTTACGCGCCACTCGCGTTTGCAACCGGACGAACCGGCCGCTTGTTTATCGAATTTGCGTTGGCGCTGGCCGGCGCCGTGGTGGTGTCGGGATTCGTGGCGTTGACGCTTTCGCCAATGCTGTGTTCGCTGATTCTGAAACACGATGTCAAACACGGCAAGGTCTACAACGCCATTGAAACGGTGTTGCTGAGCATCACCAGCGCGTATCGGCGTGCGCTGACAGCGATTCTGAAAAAACGCGTCTTCGGCGTGGTGTTGTGGTTCGTATTTGTGCTGCTTGCAATTCCATTGTTTTTAAGCCTGAAGCAGGAACTGGCACCCACCGAGGACAGGGGCATCATTTTCGGTATCGTGTCAGCGCCGGAGGGTTCGACCGTGGCCTACACGTCGAGTTACGTACAGAAAATCGAGGACATCTACAAAGATATTCCTGAGATGGTCCGCTACAACTCCATCGTTGGATTTCCTACCGTTTCCGACGGTCGCGTTATCCTGCGGCTGAAGGATTGGGATCAGCGCACCCGCAGTCAGCAGGAAATTGCACGCGATCTGGTGCCAAAATTTCGTAATCTCGCGGGTGTGAATGCGTTTGCCGTCAGCCCGGCATCGCTGGGCCAAGGGCGCGACAAGCCGTTGCAGTTCATCATCATGACCTCCGCGCCGTATGAAGAACTACAGCAATACGTTGATCGCCTGATCGCCGAGACGGCGAAGAATCCCGGATTGCTGGACGTCGATTCAGATCTGCGCTTGAACAAACCTGAGCTCAAGGTCTCGGTCAACCGCGACAAGATCGCTGATGTCGGCGCCAACGTCGAATCAGTGGGGCGAACACTTGAGACGATGCTCGGTGGTCGTCAGGTCACGCGATTCAAACAGGATGGTGAGCAGTACGATGTGATTGTGCAAGTGGCCGACGTGGACCGCTCCAATCCGGACGACATCACCAACATTTACGTGCGCGGCAGAAACAATGAAATGGTGCAGCTTTCCAATTTGCTGACCGTGCGCGAGTCGGTGGCGCCGCGCAGTCTCAATCATTTCAACAAGCTGCGCGCGGCGCGGATTGATGCCAATCTCGTCCCGGGATACGCGATCAAGGATGCGATTGATTTCATGAAAGACGCTTCAAAACGCGCACTGCCGCCGACCGTACAGACCGATCTGTCCGGGCAATCGCGCGAATTCCGTGATTCCTCCGGCAGCATTTACGTGACCTTCATGCTCGCCCTCGCGTTCATCTACCTTGTCCTGTCCGCACAGTTCGAAAGCTTCGTCGATCCGTTTGTGATCATGCTGACGGTACCCCTGTCGATGACCGGCGCACTGCTGGCGCTGTGGTTGACCGGCGGTTCGCTAAACGTCTACAGCCAGATCGGGCTCATCACGCTGGTCGGCCTGATCACCA
>JANNRY010000138.1:0-1732 GCA_031401935.1 Betaproteobacteria bacterium
TTTTTTTTGATCGTGCCGCATTTCTCACCCTCTCCTCTGGGAGAGGGTTGGGGTGAGGGGAGCCGGCAGTGGATTTTTTGCCGGTTCAGTAGTTAGAGTTTTGGGGAGTCGCCAAGTGGTAAGGCACCGGATTTTGATTCCGGCATTCGTAGGTTCGATCCCTACCTCCCCAGCCAGTTAGTAGTCTTAATGCTCCACGCGCGGCGAAAGAAATACTGGCATGGCATTCGACAACATAAGCATCTTTACAGGAAATGCGAATCCGAGGCTCGCGAAAGAAGTCGCGAAGCAGATGGGTACGCAGTTGGGCCGCGCCAAGGTATCGAAATTCAGCGACGGCGAGGTGATGGTTGAAATCATGGAGAACGTCCGCGGCAAGGACGTGTTTATTCTGCAATCGACCTGCGCACCAACCAACGACAACCTGATGGAAATTATGGTGATGGCCGATGCCCTGAAGCGCTCCAGTGCGGCGCGGATCACGGCAGCCATTCCGTATTTTGGATATGCCAGGCAGGATCGGCGTCCACGCAGCGCACGGGTGGCGATTTCAGCCAAGGTGGTGGCGAACATGCTTACAGGTGCCGGTGTGGACCGGGTGCTGACGATGGATTTGCATGCGGACCAGATTCAGGGGTTTTTCGACATTCCTGTAGACAATATTTACGCCACGCCGATTTTGCTGGGCGATGTCTGGAAGCACGATTATCCGAATTTGATCGTAGTGTCGCCCGATGTGGGCGGGGTGGTGCGGGCGAGGGCAATTGCCAAACAGCTCGACGCGGATTTGGCGATTATCGATAAGCGCCGTCCACGGGCGAATGTGTCGATGGTGATGAACATCATCGGCGACGTCGAAGGGCGTTCCTGCATGATTTTGGATGATATCGTCGATACCGCCGGAACGTTGAGTGAAGCTGCAAAAGCATTGAAAGAACACGGCGCCGCCAGAGTTGTCGCGTACTGTACGCATCCCGTGTTGTCCGGGCCGGCTGTTGAGCGGATACAGAATTCGGTGATTGATGAACTGGTGGTCACTGACACCATTCCGCTGAAGCCTGATGCGGCAGCGTGCAAAAAGATTCGCCAGATTGGTACGGCGGTATTGATCGCCGAGACGATTCGGCGGATCGCAGAAGATGATTCGGTGAGTTCACTCTTTCCGGAATAGCTGGGCAGGCATAAGCAGAAAAATTTTTGCCGTAAGGATTTTGTAGTGCGTCGCAGGTCGATAACCTGCACAACGAATCATTTGGTCGCGAATGGTTCATCAACTGGAGCATCACATGAAAATTGCAATCAAAGCAGAATCGCGCAAAGGACAGGGCACTGGAGCGAGCCGCCGCCTGCGTCGCGCGGATAAGGTACCGGGTATTGTTTACGGCGGCGGCAAAGATGCCACAGTAATCGAACTCGATCACAACAACCTGTATCACAAGCTCAAGCTCGAAGCGTTCCATGCGTCCATTCTGGATATGGAACTCGAAGGCAAGAATGAGCCGGTGCTCCTTCGCGACGTGCAAATGCACGCGTGGAAGCAAATCGTGCTGCACGTTGACTTCCAGCGCGTCGCCGCTGACAAGAAGATTCACATGAAAGTGCCACTGCACTTTATCAATGCCGACATCGCTCCCGGCGTGAAGGTTTCCAGCGGTATCGTGTCGCACATCATCAACGAGCTCAACATTTTGTGCTTGCCGAAAGACCTGCCGGAATTTATCGAAGTCGATCT
>JANNRY010000139.1:0-6690 GCA_031401935.1 Betaproteobacteria bacterium
CAGCACGTTTTCGACCCCCACCACCGCGTCGTCCACCAGTTCGCCGATGGCGATGGCCACCACCACCCGGGCGCGGTCGAATGACCATTCGAGCAACTTCATGTCCCAGCGCTTGAGCACGCGCACCAGCGGGCTGTCGGCTTCGTGGTCAATGCCGCCTGAACCCCACTTCCAGACCTGCCACCAGCGACGTGCCGTCTGCACGTTGCCTGCCGGTGGCTGCACCAACAGGTAGTAGGCCATCACTGGCGTGATCGACGCCGAAACGAACATGCTGGCCAGGATGGACACGATGTAGGCCACACCCAGCGGCGTAAACAGCCGTCCCTCGATACCCGGCAAGACGAACAGTGGCACGAACACCAGCACGATAATGACCGTCGCGTAGACGATGGCCGAGCGCACTTCCAGGGTGGCGGCGGCGATGACCTCGATCACCGGACGCGGCACGTCTGCCGCCTCGTTCAACTTCAAACGACGCAGGACGTTCTCGACACCGACGACGGCATCATCGACCAGTTCACCGATGGCAATCGCCAGCCCGCCAAGCGTCATCGTATTGATCGATAGGCCGAAGTAATGGAATACCAGTGCAGCGGTCAGCAGTGACACCGGAATCGCCATCAGCGATATGACGGTGGTGCGGATGTTGAGAAGAAACAGGAACAGGATCACCGCCACCAGGATCGCGCCATCGCGCAGTGCCTCCTCCACATTAGTCACCGAATGCTCGATGAAATCGGCCTGTTTGAACAGGAAGGACGGTGCTTCAATGCCTTTAGGCAGATTCTTTCCTAGTTCGGCGACGGCTTTTTCGATTTCGCGGGTCAGCCTTACGCTATCGGCGGTCGGTTGCTTCTGCACCGACAGGATGACAGCGGGCTTACCTTTGTAGCTGCCATCACCGCGCTTGATAGCCGGCGCCAGCTTCACGTCGGCGAGTTGCTTGAGCAGGATGGGTTGTCCGTTCTTCACGGTCACGACCAGATTCTGCAAATCTTCAATGCGCGCGCTGCGGCCGATATTGCGGATCAGGTATTCGCGGCCCTGCGCTTCGAGAAACCCACCACTGGTATTCGCGCCAAAATCCTTCAGCGCGGCTTCCAGCTTCTCGCGTTCGATGCCCAATGCCTGAAGCTGAGCCGGGCGCAGTTCGACCCGATACTGCCGCACTTCGCCGCCGATCGGAATTACCTGGGCAACGCCGGGAATGGTCAACAGACGCGGTCGCATTACCCAATCCGCGTATTCGCGGACCAGCATCGGACTGACCTGAGTCGGGTCAGCCGGGATGGCAATCAACAGAATCTCGCCCATGATTGACGAGATCGGCCCGAGTTGCGGCACGACGCCCTGTGGCAATTGCTCGCGAACCAGGTTCAGGCGTTCGGCAATCTGCTGGCGGTTGCGGTAGATATCAGAGCCCCATTCGAACTCGACGTAAATGATCGACAGGCCAATGCCGGACACCGAACGAACCCGCGTCACACCGGGCATGCCGTTCATTCCTGATTCGATCGGGAAAGTCACCAGTTGCTCGACCTCCTCGGGGGCCATGCCGCCCGCTTCGGTCAACAGCGTCACGGTGGGCTTGTTAAGATCTGGAAAAACATCGACTGGCATGTTCCGCAGCGTGATCGCGCCGTAGATAATCAGCAACAGCGAGAGGCCAAGGACGATCAGCCGCTGCCTCAGACTGGTATTGACAATAAATTCGAACATGTCAGCGCACCTGCGAAAGCAGCCCGGCACCCTCGACGACGACGCGGTCGCCCTCGGCCACGCTTGCCGTGATGCCGACGTTATTCGCGTCCAGTGACTGATGGCGCACCCGGCGGGCCACAAACCGTTCGGCCTCGGTATGCACCCACACAGCGGTTTCGCCTGCACCGACCTTTGTCAATGCCGAACGCAGTACGGCAGCGCCCTTGGTTGCCTGCGCGGTCTTTACAATCACCTTGACTGGCTGACCTACCGCTACTGGCGCAGCGGATTTGGTGATACGGAATAGCAATGGCAGCGCCTGCTCGCGCATTTGCAGACCGCCGCCGACGAACTTGAGTTCCAGCGCGGTTTGGTCCATCAGAGCGCTGGCAGACATCAGCGTCGCAACAATGCCGGCATCGTAGGCCAGTGCCTCCACGGCAAGCCGGGTCGGGTCGACGATCTCAAACAAGGTCTCCTTTGCATCGACAACCTGCCCGGCGACTATCTGGGTCGCGCTAATGACGCCTGAGGCCGGCGCCAACAGTGGCGTGGCGCTATCGATACTGGCACTGATGAAGGCGCGGCGCATTTGTAGTGCGCCGCGGTCGATGCGGGCGGCGTCGATTTCTTTTTGTGGCACCGCACCTTCGAGCTGTTCAAAGCGACGGACACGCCCGTCGGCGATGGCAAGCTGGGCTTCCAGTTCAGCCAACTGCGCCTTCTGGTTGCCGCGCTCGATGGCGCTGCCAACAGGGCGCAGATAGGCCAGCACTTCTCCCTTGCCGACTTTACGCCCTGCTACCGGCATGCCCTTTGGACCGGGCACGATACTACCTGCAGACGTTGCCTGCACGCGCCCGCCCGTCTCCGGGTCTGCGATGATCTTGCCGTTGAGTTCAATCGTTGCAGCGAGTTCAGTAATTCGAATTGGTTGGGTGCGCACGCCGATCTGACGCTGCACCGGCTTGGGGACGAACAAGCTACCGTCGGCCAGGCGCTGCGGCGCGTCCGAATTTGCGCCCGTAGCATCGATGGTCGAGGCGACGGCGGCGGCTTTGCCCTTCTTGTCGTCCTTGCTGTGATCCTCGTCGCCGTGTGCCAATGCGCCATTGACGATGCAAGACAAGCCGATCACGACACAGATAGATCGCAAGTTGACTTTAGTTGCGGCTTTCCCGCTCAACGCCGCCAAAGCAGGTGTTGGCTGCGATTGAAACTTCCATTTATACATATTCAAATTCCCCAAGCAATTTTTATAAACCACATTGCGTTTAATGCCGACACAACTGATATCAGCGACGACCTAAACTTCTATTTCTGTTTTTACTTCGCCTTACAAGCAGAAACCCACCGACGGCCAGCAACAGAATCCCAGCGACGACCCAGGCAATCCATTGTTTCCATCCGTTGGCATGCTCGACGCTTGCAACCGGTGCTGAAATGTCCAGCGTTGCTGTTAGCAGGTCCGCTGTATCGGCGGTCTCAACGGCAAACGTCAGTGGATGCTTTGCCGCAGGTATGGCGGTAGCGACATCGATAGCATAGGTTCCAGGATTGATTTCGCGGGCGAGTCCCTTGAGACCTGCGCCTTCGACCTCAACTTTGGCCCCTACGACCGGCGCATTGGTAGCGAAACGGTCCAGATACACCACAAGTCTCTTGCCTTCGAGGACGGCGACTACTTCAAATTCTTCGCTCGCACCGGACGCGCGCGGCGCAATTGCCGTTGTTAGCATTGGGGTTGGCGTCGCGTGACTATGGCCGTCGCTGCTGTCGCCCCCTGCCCATACGGGAAGAACGACGATTGCTGCTAACAACAGAACTACTTTTATTTGCTTCAAGGGAGTACTCCAAGCGATTGATTTAACTGCGATTGGGCGGCAGCACGGGCAACACGCTGGCGACTGAAGAAAGCTTCTGCGTCGTAGGCAGCGGCGCGGATACGTAGCAGCGTCGCAAGATCGGATTCGCCTAGCGAAAACGCCCGCTCGGTGAGCAGCAGATTTTCTGCAGTCAGGGCGCGGCGCTCGGCAGCCATAGTCAGTTGCCGTTCTGTCGCCTGCAATGCGCGCTCCGCACGCACCGCAATAAGCTGGATGCGGGTCTGCACTCGCGCCAATTCGGCATCGGCTTGATCGGCCTCGGCCTGGGCTGACGAGGTTTCGCGGCGCACCTGCGCTGTCGAAGAAAATGGAATCTTCAGGTTAATTCCGACGCTGTTGGCATAGGGCTCCGCAAAATCGCCGCGTTCACGCACCACCCGCAACGCCAGTTCCGGTGCAGCGCGCCGGGATTCAATGGCGACTTTCACTTTTGCGCGGGCGCTGCGTGAAGTGGCAGCGGCCACCACAAGCAGCGGGTGGGACTCGGGCACAATCGTGATCCCGTCGAGTGGTTGCATCGCGGGCCTTTCCACAACCATTTCTGCGGCCAAATCAGTTGGCGCAGGCATGCCGGTCAGCGTGCGTAGGACCTGCTCTGCCTGCAATAGCGACACGTCGGTTTCTATGGTTTCCGCGTCGGCAATATGCACTTCGTTCTGCGCAAGGTTAGCGTCGATGCGGGAAACTTCGCCCGCTTCAAAAAGGCGTCTCACGTTATTGGATAGTGCGCGCGCGGTATCCAGTCGTTGCACCAGAAGCGTTTTTGCATTGCGGGCGAAGGCCAGTGCCCACCAAGCCTCACGCAGTTCTCCGGCCAGTTCCAGGCGCAGGGCAGCGCGTTTCGCGACGGCCTCGTCGATGCGGCTGGCAGCCTCATTCACGCGTGCCGCCTTCTGTCCGGGAAGCCAAAGCGGCGTCGCGAGTTCGACTTCCCACTCCTGACGACCGAGATTGCGGTTGAGGCGGTCGTTGAGACTACCGATACGGACCGAGCCCGGCTCAGGTGTGAGTCTGGCAGCGACCTCGCGCGCTGCATTCGCCTCGGCGTCGCGCGCATCAAGGGCCGCCGCCTGGGGGTGCAGGCGCCATGCCTGTTCAAACGATTTCGCCAGACCAGACGCCGTGGGAGGCGGTTTAGCGGCCATCACTGACAGGCTCAGCATCAGGCAACCCAGGCAGACAGCTATCTGTCGCCTGCAAGGTAATATTTTCATGTGCTTGTCATTTCTTAGTGACTGGCAAATACACGGGCAGTGCCGTCGCGACCTGCCAAAAGCGTGTCATAGGCAATCGGTCGCGAACTTTCCATACCCGGTGAGCCAGGTGGCATCGCCGGCACCGCGAGGCCCAACGCACGCGGCTTTTCCTTCAGCAATCGATGGATGTCCGCTGCAGGCACGTGTCCTTCGACGACATAACCGCCAACTTTCGCGGTATGGCAAGAGCCAAGGCGGTCGGGCATGCCCAGCTTGTTTCGCTCGGCAGGAACATCATTGACATCGTGAGTTTTCACCTCAAACCCATTCTTGCGAAGATGATCGACCCAGACGCCACAACAACCGCAAGTGGCACTTTTGAAGACCTCCACAAGTGGAGCGCCCTGAGCGTGCGCTAGACTAAATGTCACACTTATGCAGGCGAGAATCGCCCAATATTTTTGGTTCATGGTTCCCTCGTTTTGTCGGATTTGCAAGACGCGCGCTGGGCGGCGAAAGTGGAACACTCGCCGTTTGAAAGACACAACTTCCCCGCTACTTAGCTAGCGCGGGGGCTCGAGGCGGAGGCGAGATCAGTTCGGGGACGAACGAGGGGGGAATGGCGCGCGGACCAGCGATGTAAATATTACTGGGTACAAATGTCGCTAGCCACGGAATCTCAGGCATCACCAGCGCGCCTGCCAGATGACAAAGCGCGCAATGTTCACAGCCTTGTCCAAAGTCGACATTTCCCGCCTTTGCAACGCCATGACAAGGCTCGGCGAAAAGGCCTGGATCGCCGACGGTCGCATCGCTGGGCGCGGACATAGCACCTATTGGGCCAGTCAGCGGCATGGCTGTCGCCAGCGCGCCCGCCACGGGCAACCACACGACCATCCAGACTAGCAGCAATTTTCGGAAAGATTTCATACGCATTTAAAGACAAGCTTAACGCCGATTGGTTCGCATGTTACGCGCTTGCTTGTACAGATAGTGTCTTAGTTTGTCTTATTCAGGGTCTTCTCAATAAACCTTGTCAATCATCAATCTTCCCCGCAATAAACCGTTTGATGAACGCCGCGTCGGCATCCATGACCTCAAACGATTGCGGCAAGTCTTGGGTATAGGAATTTCAAAAACCATTTTTCAAGAATCCTGAATGTATCCGATGACACACTAGCGGTCAAACTTGCGGGCATTAGCCTAAAACTCGCTGTTTTCTCAACATCGAAGACAATTTCCGCGCCCAGCGCGCCTGAATTTCACTCCATCTCAGCGATTGCCCGAGCGCTGTCCGAACGCCGCCCCAGCCCTGTCAAAATCCAGTCTGGATTTCCCCCTCAAGCCGCCTGACACAGATCCACCCGTCTAGCCGGTGCGCGCGGTGGCGACTGGGCTGCCAGCCCCAAATGTGTAAGGATGCGGGCGATAGTGGCCGGTTCTTCGATGGCCGCGATGAGCTTCAGTTGCCCACCACAGTCCGAACAATGCTCGATGTCGAAATCAAACACCCGCTTCCCGTCTATTGATATTTATCTGAACGGCCGCTTAGCCTCTTTTGAATGTCAGGTTTGGAGAGAATCAACTGGCGGGTATGGGTCGAAAGCCGCCCATCACGGCGCATCATCTACCGACAAGTTAATCGCAGTGAATTTTTCTTTAAACTGAGCGACGCAGCGACGTCCCAGCGTAAGGCGACAAGAATGGCAGAGTTGGCCTCATGCGCGCGCGACGCAAATTTTGCGCCTGACGGTTTGGGGTTGATCATTCGAAACACTATTTAGACGTGGGAGCAATATGCCGGACACCACAAAATCGATGCCTCTCGACGGCCTGAAAGTGCTGGAAATGGGCACGCTAATCGCGGGGCCATTCTGCGGACGGCTGCTGGCTGAATTTGGCGC
>JANNRY010000140.1:0-5481 GCA_031401935.1 Betaproteobacteria bacterium
CTTCGTTTCGGCATGGTCGAGGTCCAGCGGAATGCAATCGACCGGGCACACTTCCACGCACTGCGGCACATCGAAATGCCCTACGCATTCGGTGCATTTATGCGGATCGATTTCGTAAATTTCGATCCCCTGATATATCGCGTCGTTCGGACATTCAGGTTCGCAGACATCGCAGTTAATGCATTGATCGGTGATCTTCAGCGCCACGTGCGAGGCCTTACTTTCCGACTTTGCCTTGCAGCGCTTTGGCTGTCAGCGGATGGACGAAATCGCTCACGTCGCCGCCAAGCGTTGCGATTTCGCGCACGATGGTGGCCGAGAGAAACATGTATTTGTCAGACGGCGTGAGAAACATGGTCTCGACGCCGGGATTGAGTTTCCGGTTCATGCCGGCCATTTGGAATTCGTATTCGAAATCGGAAACCGCACGCAAGCCCCGCAAGATGACGTTCGCGTCCTGCACTTTCAGGAAATCGGAAAGCAGACCCGAAAAGCCCATGACTGTCACATTTGGAATCGGCGCGAGAATATCTTTGGCCAACCCAATCCGCTCGGTAAGCGAAAAAAACGGCTGCTTCGCCTGACTGTGCGCGACCGCGACGACCACATGGCCAAACAGCTTTGCCGCGCGGGCGACCAAGTCTTCGTGGCCCTTGGTGAGAGGGTCAAATGTTCCGGGATAAACGGCTCTGATCATGTCTTGATCTCAGATCGGATTGGGTGGAATGGGCAGAAAAGTAGAACGAATACGTAATAGCGCGAAGTGTACCGCACCCGCCCTGCCCTGTTTTGCAATTTCCAAAGGTAACTCGGGCTGCGCGGCGAGTAACTCTGCAATCGGCGTGCCCCACTCCGCGTAAATCAGGCCGCCGTCGAGCAGATGTGCATGACATTTTTTAAGAAGCGTCGCCATCAATCCGGAGGCAAACGGTGGATCGACGAACACGATGTCAAATTTTTCACCGCCGCGATCAAGAAATTTCAGCGCATCCATCGCGATCACGCGACACACATTGGCCGCGAGTGTTTGCTGATTGATCTTCAATGCGGACAGCGCAGCCGCACTGACTTCCAGCATGGCAACATCGGCAGCGCCGCGAGAACCCGCCTCAAAGCCAAGTGCACCACTGCCGGCAAACAGATCAAGGCAACGCTTGCCGTGCAGCGATTGGCCCAGCCAGTTAAATAACGTCTCGCGCACGCGGTTCGCGGTCGGGCGCAAGCCGTCAACGTCGGGAAACACAATCACCCGACTACGCCACGTGCCGCCGATGATGCGAACACGATTGTTCGCTTTGGTAGCCTTGGTTGCAACCTTGGTTACGGCCTTGGGTTTGCCGGACGTGCTTGGCTTAAAATGCTGGGGCATACTGGCATTCGCATTCATATTCGTATTTGCAGCGTTTTTCTGAATTTATTTTCAACATCTTCTTCAAATTCTCGCAGGCTTTTCCCTTGTTTAGCATTTTCGGTTCAAAAAAATCAGACGTACCTGCTGCCGAACCAGCCGCGAGCCCGCCGGAGGCCACTGGCTGGTTGTCACGGCTCAAAACCGGTCTTTCCAAAACGCGTGCGGTGCTCAATACCGATGTATCGGAATTATTCACACGCCACGGCGGCGTTGATGAAGCGCTGTTCGACGAACTGGAAACGGCATTGATCAAAGCCGATGTGGGTGTTGGCGCCACCACCCGTTTGGTCACCAGTCTCCGCCGCGCGGCCAAAGACAAGAAAATCGCCGACGCTGCGGCGCTGCAAGCTGAATTTGAAACCTCGCTCATCGAGCTCGTCGCCCCGCTCGAAAAAATACTCGATACATCGACGGCAAAGCCATTCGTCATCATGATTGCCGGCGTGAATGGTGCAGGCAAAACGACCACCATCGGCAAGCTCGCAAAATATTTTCAGGGCCAGGGCAAGAGCGTGATGCTGGCTGCGGGCGATACCTTTCGCGCCGCCGCACGCGAGCAATTGACGACATGGGGCGAGCGCAACAACGTGACCGTCATTTCACAAGATGGCGGCGATGCGGCGGCGGTGATTTTTGATGCGATCCAATCCGCCAAAGCGCGCGGTATTGATATCCTGCTGGCCGATACGGCCGGGCGATTGCCAACGCAATTACATCTGATGGAAGAAATCAAAAAAGTGAAGCGCGTGATCAGCAAGGCCGATGCCACCGCGCCACATGAAACCTTGCTGGTACTCGATGCCAACACCGGCCAGAACGCGCTGAGCCAGGTGAAGGCGTTCGACGACGCCTTGCAGCTCACCGGTTTGGTCGTAACCAAACTCGATGGCACCGCCAAGGGCGGCATGATCGCCGCCCTCGCGGCAGAGAAACCAACGTCGCCAATTCCGGTGAGATTCATCGGCGTGGGCGAAAGCATCGATGATCTGCGCCCCTTCAGCGCAAAAGAATTTGTGAACGCGCTGTTCCGCTAACGCTGCCACTACCACCCTTGCTACCGCACACGTGATTTCATTTTCCAATACTGTCAAACGCTATCCGAACGGCTTTGAGGCGCTCAAAGGCGTTTCACTGACGATTGAAAAAGGCGAAATCGTCGCGCTCACCGGTCATTCCGGTGCAGGCAAATCCACGCTGCTGCGGCTGGCGGCCGGGATCGAAATCGCGTCGCAAGGCACGGTGTCGGTGAACAATCAAAACGTGGGGCAATTGAAGGAAGCCGGGCTTGCCGTGTTGCGTCGCAATCTCGGCCTGGTGTTTCAGGATCACAAATTATTGTTTGACCGCAACGTGTTCGAGAACGTAGCCCTACCGTTGTCGATTGCGGCTTTCTCGCGTATTGAAACCGGCAAACGCGTTCGCGCAGCACTCGATAAAGTCGGCTTATTGAATCGTGAGAAAGCCGATCCCATCACCTTGTCCGGCGGTGAGCAACAACGGCTTTGCATCGCGCGTGCCATCGTCAATCGCCCTGCGACATTGATCGCTGATGAGCCCACCGGCAACCTCGATCAGGCGTACGCCGAAACGATCATCGATCTTTTCAAATCGTTCAATCAAGTCGGCGTCACGGTGCTGCTGGCCACGCATGATGAGGTCGGACTGGCGCGCCTGAACTGCCGCCGGATTACGCTCGAAGCGGGAAGATTAATCGTATGAGCGCATGGCTGATTTCGCATGGCCACGCCTGCGGACGCGCCGTCACGCGACTGCTCGCACAGCCGACGGTGACCATCCTTTCCGTACTCGTCATCGGCATCGCGATCACGCTACCACTCGGGCTTTACGTCGCGTTTGCGAATGTGAGCGCTGCGGCTAGCCGCGTGAAAACCGAGCCGAATCTGAATGTGTATCTCGCGCTCAATGCGAGCGATCAGGAAGCCCGCGAACTAGAGCGCAAATTGAAATCGCTTGGGCAGGTTGACCGCGTGACATTCATTTCACGCGAGACAGCGCTGGCCGAAATGAAGCGGGTCGATAATTTATCTGATTTACTCTCCAGCCTTGAGACCAATCCCCTACCACACGCCTTTTCCATTCGCCCAAAAACCAGTGAGCCCACCATCCTCGCGGCGCTGCAAAAAGAGATTGCCGCATTACCGAAGGTGGAAACGATTGCGATGGATTTTGAGTGGGCACAGAAGTTGAAACGCTTTGCGACCTTCGCTGAACGTATCGTCCTGTTGCTCGGTTTGTTGTTGGCCGTGGCTGTCGTGTTCGTCACGGGCAATACCATTCGCCTGCAAATCCTCACACAAAAAGACGAAATTGAAGTCAGCCAGTTGATCGGTGCCACGCGCCGTTTTATTCGACGCCCGTTCCTGTATTTCGGCACCATTCAGGGCTTGCTGGCCGGGCTGGTGGCGGCGTTAGCGGTGATTGCCTTCGTGTGGTGGGCGGGCGCTGAAGTAAGCGCGTTGACGGTTTCGTACGGCAGCGATTTTGCGTTGCAAGCGCCGACACTTAAGCAAGCGCTCGGCGTGATACTCCTCTCAGGACTGCTGGGATGGTCCGGCGCGTTTTTATCGGTGTGGCTGTATTTACGGCGGGTGTCGAATCGTTGATTGGTGTAATTTTGCCAAACTCTAGCATTGGCGGGCGTTTCCAACACTTTATGCCATGCGATCCCCGTCAATACTAGACTTTCACTATTTATCGCGAGTATGAGCGCCCCGCATTCCCGGTATTGACCACACGGCTATCTCATGCCGTAATGGTCGCTGCGCTGGGCACGAATGTAGCGCGCCATTTTCGATTTCGAAAAGGAAGAACGTTATGAACGTCATTTCCCGCTGTCTTTTTGCCTTCGGATTGATTTTAGTTGCACCGTTTTCGTTGGCAGCAATCCCGCAAACCATCAACTATCAGGGCTACCTCACCGGCCCCACCGGCACGCCGACCAACACGGCGGTAGTGATGACCTTCAAGCTCTACAACGCCGCCAGCGGTGGCGCGGCGCTCTTTACCGAATTGCAACCATCGGTCGCGGTGAGCAACGGCACCTTCAATGCGGTGATCGGATCGGTGACACCGATCACACTGCCTTTTGACGTGCCGTATTGGCTGACGGTCACAATCAATGCCGACCCGGAAATGGCACCACGCCAGCCGTTGGCGAGCAGCGCGTATGCGTTTCGCGCCGCCACGCTCGATAGCACGGCAACGCTTGCCGGTTCGCAACTCACCGGTTCGATCACCACGGCGACGATTCCGGTGGCAAACGTGATCGGTGCGGTCGCAGGACCGGCGGGACCACAGGGGGCGCAGGGGCCGCAAGGACCACAGGGAATACAAGGCATAGTTGGTCCCGCCGGCCCCAACGACATCACGGGCAATTTGACGATGGTGAATTCGACAGCGAGCGTGGGCAATATTCTTAAGGGCGGCAACCGCTTCATTCACAACTTCGGCCCAGGTAACACCTTCGTGGGTGTAAACGCCGGCAACTTCACGACGACCGGCGGTGCCAACGTCGCCGTCGGTCTCGGTGCCCTCACCGGCAACACAACTGGTGCAACCAACACGGCGAGCGGCGCGGGTGCTCTGTCCAGCAATACCACCGGCAGCCGAAACGTCGCCAGCGGCACGGATACGCTTTTCTCCAGTACGACCGGCAGCAACAATTCGGCCATCGGCTACAGTGCACTCCTCAGCAACACCACTGGCTTCGGCAATACCGCCAACGGGGCAAACGCGCTCACCTTCAACACGACCGGCGGGAGCAATACTGCCAGCGGCAACAACGCACTTTCCAACAACACAACCGGCAACAACAACATTGGCATTGGCGAATCCGCAGGCGGCAACCTCACCACGGGCGACAACAATATTGCCATCGGAAATTTCGGTGTCGCTGTGGAGTCCGGCACGATACGGCTTGGTGACGCAGTGACGCATAACCGCGCGTTCGTCGCCGGCATACGCAGCGTGACCCCGGCGGTCAACGATGCGCTGCCGGTGGTGATAGACAGCGCCGGTCAGCTTGGTACCGTGGCATCATTGCCGGCCGG
>JANNRY010000141.1:0-18494 GCA_031401935.1 Betaproteobacteria bacterium
TTTCCAACAGCACCGCCTGCCCGAAAATATGCTGTGCGGAGATTCCATGCTTTGCCAGCAGCGACATGTACGCATCCGGATTGGTGCGTTTTGCATTCACTCTCAGGCACATTGGTGGATGTGACCGCGCCGAGAGGAGCACCGGTTCCCAATGCGTTGGCTGCTCCTTCTTGACGCGCTCGATCCACCACAGAGGGAAGTCGAACTGCGCCTCCGGTGAGGCCAACCGTTCGCGAGCAAATTTATCTGGCGTCCGCAAATAATTTCGCAGCACGGCATTGAGGAGCGGCTTGGCGCGACCGAAGCCGATTGCGTCGGCCGCTGACACGGCATGGTCTACGATTGCGTGCGGCGCTGCTTTTGAAAACTGAAGTTGCGAGAGCGCAATCAACAGCAAATGTTTGACCGGTGGGTCGTTGATTGGTTGGGTGAGCAACAGGTCGAGCTGTGCAGAAAGTAGTCCGCAGTGCCTGAGCGTATCGAAAGAAATGGAATGGATCGCGGAGCGCTCATTTGGGCTGAGTTTGATCTCCTTGGCGAGTTTGGCAAGGACCGCCTCGAGTACACGATCAAGATTTTTGCCCGAAAGTACTTTGCCGACGACCTCCGCGCTCGCAGCCTGAACTGCAATCATGCCTGTAGGTTTTGGAACCGTTTCTGTGTTCATTTGAAGCGCCATCCAGTTTGTAATGTTGAGCCGCGAAGAAAGTCTGCGATGGCCATGCGCTTACCCCCGGGCTTTTGCACTGTGATGAGGCCCAACGCGCCAACGCCACACTGTACCGTGAGTTCGTCCCGGGATGCTTCGATGATGGTGCCGGGGAGTATTGTGGTATCCAAGGGCGATGGTTTCACTGAGGCATGCCAGATTTTGAGCTTTTCCCCGTCGAGCGAGCTTTCGCAGCCAGGTGCAGGGTCAAAGGCACGCAACCGTCTCTCAATCACCTCAGCAGGCAGCGTCCAGTCGATTTGTGCCTCAGCTTTGTCAATTTTCTTGGCATAGCTGATGCCTTCCAAAGGCTGCGCTGTGGCTTGCAGCAACGGCAGCTTTTCCATCGCATCGACGATTGCGATCATCGATATGGCGGTCAATCGATCAAACAATGTCCCGCTGGTGTCTTCAGGCAGGATGGGTCACGTTCTAGTGAGCAATACAGCGCCAGTATCGAGTCCCGCGTCCATTTGCATGATCGCGATACCAGTCTCGATGTCGCCAGCCTCAATCGCCCGCTGAATCGGCGCAGCACCACGCCATCTTGGAAGCAAAGAGCCGTGAATATTGATGCAGCCATATTTCGGAATATCCAGAACCGGCTGCGGCAGCATCAGACCATACGCCGCGACGACCAGCGCATCCGGACCCGCTGCGCGCAACGCCGCCTGAACATCTTCATTTCTAAGTGACGCCGGTTTTAAAAGCGTCAAGCCTAGCCGTGCGGCTTGTTCGGCTACCGCGCTGGGCCTCAATTTCAGGCCACGCCCGGCGGGTCTGTCTGGTTGCGTGAGTACCAGCACGATTTGATGTCCAGCGGCATGCAGCGCATTGAGCGCCGCAGCGGCAAAAGGAGGCGTACCGGCAAAAATAATTTTCATAAGTATGCAGAAACAAAAACGCCGGCCTCAACAGCCGGCGTTTCCGTTGGTCTGGAATCGCGATACCTACGCGCGGGCAGAAACCGCAATGCGTCGACGTGGGGCTTCCATCTCGGAATCACGTTCAAGCTCGCGCTGACGCTTGATCAATTTATTTTTAATGCGATTTGCCTTCAGCGGAGAAAGATACTCAACGAAGACATGGCCGTCCAAATGGTCAATCTCATGTTGAATACATACGGCCAGCAATCCTGATGCGTTGATTGTGAAACGCTGACCGTCGCGGTCCAGCGCGGTCACCATCACCGTTTCCGCACGCTCAACTTTGTCATAGAAGCCGGGCACCGACAAGCAGCCCTCTTCGTTGACGGCTGTGCCTTCTTTCTTGATGATTTCGGGGTTGATAAAAACCCGGAGCTGATTCTTCTCTTCGGAGACATCGATCACCATGAGACGCTTCAATTCGCCCACTTGCGTGGCCGCGAGGCCAACACCAGGCGCGTCATACATGGTTTCCGCCATATCATCGACCAACTTCTTGATTTTGTTGTCGATAATCTTCACTGGCTCCGCAATGCGGGTCAGACGGGGATCGGGGTAGGTTACAACGTCCAAAATGGCCATAATTGCTTGCGAATTGAATAAATTAGGTGCAGAATCTTGAGGAACGACTTTAAGTTTGTGGCGCTTTACTGACTTACAAGTCTAGTAGAAGTCGTCGCATATGGCAAATTTGGTTGATGCGTCCTGGGTTCGAGTTGCCCGTCCTACAATCTGATTTGCCCCCACAAAAGTGAGACCCGCCATGAAGAAAAGCAAGCTCACACTCGTCTTTGTCCTCGCGTTGGCCAGCTTTGTTCCCCAAATTAGTTGGAGTCAGGCAAGTCCGGGCGCAAAAGCGGAGGCAAGTGCAGCCGAGAACACCCAAAACGCCAAAAAAACGGGCACTAGAAAGACGACGGCCCCAATCCAGCTGGCGGTAGATGCACCGCCAACCTATGTCGTCGTTAAGGGCGATACCCTCTGGGATATTTCAGGACGGTTTTTGAAAGAACCGTGGCGTTGGCCGGAAATCTGGAACATGAACCGTGAGCAGATCAAGAATCCTCACTGGATTTATCCGGGCGATGTCGTCAAGTTGACGTTTGACGCCAACGGCAATCCTTCTCTTACGCTGGCTTCCGGCGAAGGTGGCGACGCTAGTTATGTTCGTTTACAGCCAAAATCCCGCGTAGATGCCCTTGCGCAGGCGATTCCCTCGATTCCCTCCAAGGTTATTACGCCATTCTTGTCCCTGCCGCTGGTTGTAGATGAGGGCGCGCTGGCGAACTCGCCAAGAATAATCGCGACAGAAGATGATCGTGTTGTGATTGGCGCTGGAAACACGGCATACGCGCTGGGACTTCAGCCGAGCTTGGGCGCTAAGTGGCAGATATATCGGCCAGGAAAAGCGCTCAAAAATGCGGCGGGTGAAGTGCTCGGTTATGAGGCGAATTATCTCGGCGAGGCAAAAGTAGTGCGCTTCGGCGAAACTTCAACGATTGAAATTTTACGTTCCACGCAAGAGATAAACCGCGGTGATCGTCTCACCCCGGCCGCCGACAATGCGGTGCCGTCCTACAGCCCGCGCTCGCCCTCCAAACAAGTATCAGGCGCTGTAATTTCGGTGCTCAATGGTGTGGATACCGGTGCACAGTATTCTGTCGTGGCATTGGATCTCGGTAAGCGCGAAGGGATCGAAGTCGGGCATGTGCTTGCGACCTTGCGCAAAGGCGCGATAGTCAGCACTGACGATCCACTGGGCCAGGTAACACCGCCGCCGTCCGCATCTCCTGATGCGCCTGCGCAAACTGGTGACACCGTAAAGCTGCCCGATGAGCGTAATGGCCTGATGTTTGTCTTCCGCGTGTTCGATAAAGTGTCTTACGCGCTGGTGATGTCCACCCGTCGTCCGATTCAATTGGGCGACGTGGTTCAAACCCCCTAGTCGATCTAGCGTTCCAAGCGATGCCCACCCCTGCGTCCGGCGCTGAGCCGCAGGCTTGGCTTACCTTGGCGTTTATCCCCGGCCTTGGCGGCGAGGGGATCCGCAAATTGCTCGCGCGCTTCGGTGCGCCCTCGGCGGTGTTAGCCCAATCTGTTCAATCCTTAAGCCAATTTGTCTCACCTGCCGTCGCGCGCACCATTGCTGCCGGACCGCAGACAGAAAAAATTGAAGCCTCTCTGAAATGGCTTGAGGGAGAGAGCAATTACTTACTTACGCTGGCAGATGAGGATTATCCACCACAACTTCTTGAGATCAGTGATCCGCCGCCCATTCTGTATTTGAAAGGTCGGCGCGAATTGTTGGGACAGCCCGGACTTGCCGTCGTGGGAAGTCGCAATGCAACGCCTTCGGGGCTGCAAAATGCCGAAGCATTTGCTCGCAATCTTTCAGAAGCGGGATTCACGATCATCTCAGGCATGGCGCTGGGCATCGATGCCGCCGCCCATCGCGGTGGTCTGGCAGGGGCGGGCAGCTCCATTGCCATCGTCGGAACCGGTCTCGATCTGGTGTATCCGGCGCGCAATAAGGCCTTGGCGCATGATCTTGCTGAAAATGGCCTGATCATTTCCGAGTTCGCCTTGGGTACGCCCGCACTGGCCCAAAATTTCCCGCGCCGCAATCGCATTATCAGTGGACTCTCTCGGGGCGTGCTGGTGGTCGAAGCGGCGTTAGCCTCGGGTTCGCTCATCACAGCACGCCAGGCGGGCGAACAAGGTCGCGAAGTATTCGCGATCCCGGGTTCCATTCACTCGCCATTTTCAAAAGGCTGTCATCAACTCATCAAGCAAGGTGCCAAGCTGGTAGATGAAGCGAACGACATTTTGGTCGAGCTTCAATGGGGCAGTGCCAGACCTGCATCCAGCATGGCGGCAAACAAAGCCGATGACGCAGAGAGCGATCCATTTTTGATGCAGATGGGCTTTGACCCAGTATCAGTTGATACCTTGCTGGAACGCGTCAATTTGCCCACCGATCAGCTCATTGCGCGCCTGACTGAACTTGAACTCGATGGTGTGATTGCTTCCATGCCAGGTGGAAACTATCAGCGATTGCGTTGATCCAACACGCGGCTGACACGTCAACGTGTCGGCTTGATTTCAAAGCGAATTTCGAGAATGTTTTGACTTTACGCTTGCGATAAGGGTAGAACCCTGCTTATCATTTGTCCCCTTTTGCTGATTTTTGATCAGCAACCCATCCGTCCTCACAACAGAAAAGCACTGAAATTCATGGGCAAGTCCCTCATCATCGCCGAGAAACCTTCCGTCGCAAACGACATAGCCAAAGCATTAGGCGGCTTTACCAAACAAAAGGATTTCTTCGAAAGCGATGAGTACGTTTTGTCATCTGCGGTGGGCCATCTCGTCGAAATCGGCATGCCCGAAGAAGAGGAAGTCAAACGCGGCAAATGGACTTTTGCACATCTGCCCGCGATCCCGACGTACTTCCAGCTAAAGCCGATTGAAAAAACCGAGGACCGCTTGAAGGGGTTGCTCCGATTGCTCAAACGCAAGGATGTGGACTCACTCATCAACGCGTGCGACGCGGGCCGCGAAGGTGAATTGATATTTCGCTACATCGTGCAATATGCCAAGGCCAAGCAGCCTATCAAGCGATTGTGGCTGCAATCGATGACTCAGGGCTCAATTCGCGCAGGCTTCAAGGATTTGCTGCCGGATGAGGCGAAATTAGGCTTGGCCGATGCAGCAGTATGCCGCAGCGAGTCAGATTGGTTGGTCGGTATCAATGGCACCCGCGCGATGACGGCGTTCAACTCCAAGTCCGGCGGATTTCAGCTCACCACCGTGGGCCGCGTGCAAACGCCAACGCTCGCGATCATGGTTGAGCGCGAAGAACGCATCAAGGCATTTCGCCCACGCGATTATTGGGAAGTACACGGCAGTTTTTCTGCAGCGGGCGGCGACTATCCGGGCCGCTGGTTCGATGAAAAATTCAAGAAGATTGACGACGACGAACACCAGCGTGCCGAGCGGCTATGGGATGAAAAGAAGGCCCGTGCCATCGTCACCAAGTGCCTCGGCAAAACGGGTATCGTCGAAGAAGAATCCAAGCCCACAACACAAGCCTCGCCGCTATTGTTTGACTTGACGTCATTGCAGCGTGAAGCCAATTCCCGATTTGGCTTCTCCGCCAAAACCACGCTGGGGCTAGCGCAGGCTCTGTACGAAAAACACAAAGTGCTGACGTATCCGCGTACCGATGCGCGCGCGCTGCCGGAAGATTACATCGAGACCGTAAAGGAAACATTGCAAGTATTGAAAGACGGCGAATACAACGTGTTTGCCAAAAAAGTTCTCGACAGCGGCTGGGTGAAACCAAATAAACGCATCTTTGATAACAGCAAGATTTCTGATCACTTCGCGATCATCCCGACCACGCAAGCACCAAAGTCGTTGAACGAAATCGAGGCGAAACTTTACGACTTCGTCGTGAAGCGTTTTCTCGCCGTGTTCTACCCGTCGGCTGAGTTCCTGCAAACGACCCGCATTACGCGAGTTGAATCAGAAGCGTTTAAATCCGAAGGAAAAGTGCTGGTGAACGCGGGCTGGCTCGCTGTTTATGGTCGCGATGTCGATGATGAAACCGCCGCGACCAATCTTGCACCAGTGAAATCTGGCGAACAGGTGAAAGCAGAAACGGTTGAAGTTAAAGCCAACACCACCAAACCACCCGCCCGCTACTCAGAGGCTACGTTGCTGTCCGCGATGGAGGGAGCCGGCAAAGCGATAGATGACGAAGAGCTACGTGCCGCGATGAAAGAAAAAGGTCTCGGTACACCTGCAACACGCGCGGCAATTATCGAGGGCCTGCTCTATGAAAAATATCTGCATCGCGAAGGCCGCGAGCTCATTCCTACCGCCAAAGCCGCGTCGTTGATGATTGCTTTGCACGGCCTGGGCATTCCCGAGTTGTATTCGCCGGAGCTCACCGCCGACTGGGAGAAAAAACTCGCGTTGATGGAAAAAGGCGAATTGAAGCGCGAAAAATTCATGGCCGACATTATCGACATGACCGAGCACATTGTTGGACAGGCCAAGAATTTCGAGCACGACACCATCCCAGGCGACTTCGGCGCTATCGCCGTCCCGTGTCCGAAATGCGGCGGTGAGGTTCACGAGAATTACAAAAAATTTCAGTGCATGAAATGCGATTTCGGCTTCTGGAAAATTCTTGCCGGCCGCCAGCTTGAAGCCGTTGAAGCTGAAACGCTGATATCGAAGCGCGATGTTGGCCCGCTTGATGGCTTCCGCAGTCGATTGGGCCGCGCGTTTTCGGCAAACCTGATTTTGAACAAAGACCTCGCCATCGAGTTTTCTTGGGGTGATGGCGCGGGGGACGATGCCGAGCCACCGGATTTTTCAGGCATGGAGTCGCTCGGGCCTTGCCCGAAGTGCAATTCAAATGTGTTTGAAATGCCAAATTCATACGCTTGCGAAAAATCATTTGGTGCCGCCAAGACTTGCGATTTTCGCTCGGGCAGAACCATCTTGAAGCGTGCCATCGCACGCGAAGAAATGAT
This sequence comes from Betaproteobacteria bacterium, assembly GCA_031401935.1. GTDB lineage: Bacteria > Pseudomonadota > Gammaproteobacteria > Burkholderiales > Usitatibacteraceae > UKL13-2. The sequence goes on from JANNRY010000141.1 coordinate 7,182, forward strand.
GAAGTTGCTGGAAACCGGCAAATCCCCACTGCTGGAAAAATTCATCTCCAAAAAAGGGCGCCCGTTCTCGGCTTTTCTGGTGCGTCAGCCTGATGGCAAGATCGGGTTTGAATTCGAGGAGCGCGAACCGAAGGCAGGTAAAGGCGTCAAGGGCGCGCGTGCGCCTAGTTCAGGTGCATTGCGCGTGCTCGGCAAGCATCCCGACGATGATCAGGAAATTTCCGTCTTCGCCGGTCGCTATGGGCCGTATGTGAAACACGGTAAAGCGAACGCAACTATTGCCGACAAGGAAAAAGCTGACTCCATCACGCTCGATGAAGCGGTGGAATTACTCGCTGAAAAATTTGGCGCACCGGTAAAGAAAGTGGCGAAGAAGGCCGTAAAGAAAACAGTGAAAAATGTGGTGACAGAACCGGAAGAAGTGGTGAAGAAGTCAGCCACGGCAACCAAAACAAAGAAAGCTGCAACGGTAAAGACGGCCGCAAAAGCCCCCGTTACGCGTCAAAAGAAAGCCGCATAGCCGCGAACGCTGCGCGCGACATCATTGGTGTCGCAGTGCAGGGTTCGCAAGACAGACGCGGTATGCTTGCGGTTAACGACTCCTTAACTGTCAGCGTCATCCCCAACGCCGCGTGTGATCATGTCTAGCGGATATACCCTCAACCGGTTTTCAGGTTTCACGTTCGAGCGGCCCTCGCTCGATCAGTTCGTCGTGCTCTCGCTCATGCTGCATGTGTTACTCATCGTCCTGTTTGGCGATACAACTGGCGGAGGTGCCAGACGCGGCGAAAAATTGTGGGGTGCATTGACGGTGACGGTGCAAGGGTTCTTGCCCGATAGCGGTATCGGACTAAAACTTGATCGTGGCGCGACGTTGCTGAAAACACCCGTCTCTGAACTGCGACCTGCGCCCGTTTCGCCTGGTGCAGTTTCACGAAATCGCGATGTGGATGCGCCTGCACCGGTTGAAAAATCGGCTCCAGTCGAAGAGGCGACGCCGCCCGCACAAGCGCCCACTTTTGAAATGCCGCCCGTGATTTCAAAAGACGTCGAGAAAGCGGTCACGGAATTTGTGATTCCAAAGCCGTCCGTTGATCGCGCCTATGTACCACCGGTCACGACGCAACCTAACGAGCAAGCGCCTCGCGAAGCTGTCGTGACACCACCACCAATGCCGACCTCCGTTATCGTTGCACCCATACCACCTGCGCTTGCGCCGCCAAGTGTTGAGCGCGCATTGGTAGTGCCCGTGCCAATCGTTACTTCGCCGGAACCGAAACCTCGCGAAGAGGCTGTTGCGTTGCCAGCACCGGCACCCAAGCCCGAACCAACGCCACCAAAACTTGTACCCGAAGTGGTAAAGCCGGTGGCCCCAGCTCCTCAGCCCAAACCTCGCGAAATCACGCCGCCTGTCGTGCCGACCCCGGCACCTGCGCCCACAATCCCGACCGCACCAATTGTGCCAGCGCCATTGAAGCCAGAGAGTGTGCAACCAGTTGCCACGCCTGTCGAGACGAAGCCGCGCGAAGTTCCAGTCGCCCCGCCGGCAGTAACACCTGCACCGAGTGAGCCTTTGCCGCGCGCAGAAGCGCCAAAGCCACCAAAAATTGAACGCGATATAGCCACCCCTGCACTACCTGCGGCATCGGTAACTACCCCAGCGCCCGCGCCGAGCCGTACTACCGCCGTCCCATCCGGTAGTCCCGGTGCAGATCGCGACGCGCTAACCCCTCGCAGCGTTCCGGTTGCGCCACCAGCCGATGGATTAGCGCCGGATAAAAGCAAAGGCATTGACCTCGATGCCGTGCGCAGGCGCGCGCGCGAAATTTCAAGCGGGGGTACTGGGCCGCGCACCGTTTTTCCATTTCCTGTCGCTCCACAGCAAAAGCCGAAATCGAAGGAGCAACAGGCGTTCGACAAAGCGCTAAAGAAAAATGATTGTCGCGATGCCTACGCTGACATGGGGCTGGCCGCAGTCGTGCCGTTGGTATTGGACGCTGTGCGCGAGGGCGGTTGCAAGTGGTAGCGACGCAGAACAATTTACGTCAAGCGTGATGGCATCAAGATGAAAATCATTTTCTATTCGCCAGAAAAAAATTCCCAGCCATGGCTCAACGAGATCAGCGCCGCACTTCCTGCTGCCGAGGCCTGGGCGTGGACACCCTCGTGCGCCACGCAACAGGCGGATTTCGCAATTTGTTGGGCGCCACCAGCAGAATTGTTTGCCTCGCAACACCAACTAAAAGCGATATTTAACATCGGTGCCGGTGTCGATAGCGTCATGAAGCTGCCGAACCTTCCTGCCAACGTGCCGATCATACGATTGAACGATGCGGGCATGGCCGTGCAAATGGCCGAGTACGTTTGTCATGCGCTGATTCGCCACACACGACAATTTGATGCTTACGATGTGCACGCGAAAAATCGCGAATGGAAACGTGAACGACCTATTGATCGAGCTACATTTCCGGTGGGCGTGATGGGCTTGGGGGACATCGGCGCGCGCGTGGCGAAAGCCGTTGCCGCGTTCGATTACCCCACGTTCGGCTGGTCGCGGACAGCGAAGTCATTGTCCGGTGTCACCACTTTCTCGGGGCGCGAAGCGCTCGAGGAATTCTTGCAATGCGTGCGGGTACTGGTGTGCGTGCTGCCACTGACGCCCGACACCGAGGGCATATTGAACGCGACGACATTCGCAAAACTCAAACCGAACGCTTATCTCATCAATGTGGCGCGTGGAAGGCACTTGATTGAGAACGATCTTCTCACGATGCTGGACACCGGCCACCTAGCCGGCGCGACGCTCGATGTATTTCGTGAAGAGCCTTTGCTAAAGCAGCATGCGTTTTGGGCGCATCCAAAGATTACCATCACACCACACATTTCGGCGATCACGTTGCGTGCTGAAAGTGTGTTGCAGATCGCCGAAAAAATACGCGCGCTGGCGCGTGGCGATGCGGTTGACGGTATGGTCGAAGACGGGCGAGGCTACTAGCCACCAGTCCATCTCGATTGAGAATGTGGATGTGTTGGCGGCGAAGCCATCAGCAATAATTCATGTAGATCGCCATTCGGCGGGCTTCTCATGGCCATAATCCTCTGAAAGGCACGCCAATGCTAGAGTTTGTCTATTTCAGCCACTCTGCATTGTTTTAGCGCCAACGTCATCGCGTCGTAGTTTCTGCAATACGATCACAGCAATCGCCAGCGCAATGCCGAGTGCATCCCACAGCGGCTGTGGCACCAGCATCATTGTGCCAGCGACGATCAGCATCAGTCGTTCCATCAGTGTGGTGCGCTTCAACAGCCAGCCCTGCGCTGCGGCGGCGAGCACAGCCATGGTTGCAAACGCCAACGTAATTACACCTGCCACATCGATCCAACTTGCCCCCTTGGGCAGTTTTAGCAGCACGCCCACGCCGAGTGGATCGAGCACAAAAATAAACGGTACGATGAACGCGGGCAATGTGTATTTCCACGATTGCAATGTTGTTTTATAGGGATCACCGCCCGTGATGGCAGCGGCGGCGAATGGGGACAACGCAGTCGGCGGCGAAACTTCGGAGAGCACGGCGTAGTAAAAAATAAACATGTGCGCCGCAAAGTCTGGAACGCCAAGCTGGATCATCGCCGGTGCTGCGATCACGGCGCAGATGATATAGCTGGCCGTGACCGGCACGGCAAGCCCCACCACCCAGACGATCAACGCCGTATAAATCGCCGTGAGAATTAAGCTTCCGCCCGCGTAAGCGATGACGATGCTCGAGAATTTCAACCCTAATCCCGTGAGCGTGACCACGCCGACAATGATGCCTGCCGCCGCACAAGTCGCGGCGACATTGAGCACACCGGTCGTGCCGCTCTCCATCGCTTTGATGAAATTAGAATTCCACAGCCCTTTCACAAGCGGCGACTTGCCATTCAACACATCGTACGAAATCAATGCACATTCGCGTCTAAAAAAACTGACGACAAATGCGACGACGGTCGCCCAAAAAACCGATAGCGTCGGCGAGAACCCCATCAGCATAAAAACGATGATCGAGATAAGTGATGCAAAGTGGAACCAGTACCTTTTGGCAAGTTGCCACGCCGTTGAGGTTAGCTCAAAGGGCACGTTGCCCATACCGTACTTGCGTGCATCGAGTTCGACCATGATGAAGAGTGAAAAATAATAAAGCAGCGTTGGTACCGTCGCCATGACGATCACATCGAGGTAGGAAATTTTCAGGAATTCAGCGATCAGGAATGCCGCTGCGCCCAGCACCGGCGGTGACAAAATTGCGCCCAATCCACCTGCCGCCAACAGTCCACCCGCCGCATTTTTTTCATAGCCCGCTTTGGCGAGCATCGGATACGCAACTGAACCAATCGTCACCGTCGTCGCAACACCCGAACCGGAAGGTCCACCCATCAGAAATGACGCCAGCACGATGGTGCGTCCGGCACCAGTAGGCTTGCCGCCCATGACGGCGAACGAAAAATCGAGGAAGAATTTTCCTGCTCCTGAAAATTGCAGAAACGCACCGTAAATAGTGAACAGGATAATCAGCGTCGCCGAGACATCGACGGCAACACCAAAAATACCTTCGAGCGTCATGTACATATGGCCGATGAGACGGGCAATGTCGTAGCCGCGATGCGTCCAGGGTGCGGGTAACGAAGGGCCGGCCATAGCGTAAATGACGAAACACACGCACACCAACGGCATGATCCAACCCGAGGTGCGGCGGGCGGCTTCGAGCACCAGTACAATGAGGGCAACACCCAGAACTTGGTCCCAAAGCGTGGGCGTCACGGCGCGATCAGTGAAATCGTCGCCGCCGACAAGCATGTAGATAATCACACCGATGCTTAGCAGCGCCAAAATCACGTCCCACCACATGATGCGATGGCGAAAGCGTTTTGCAATCGGGAACAACATGAACGACAGAACCAGCACCAGCCCAACGTGAACGGCGCGCAATTGCTGCGTGGGCACAATACCGTACGCGGCGTAGAGGTGAAATACCGTTGTCAGCACAGCGATCGCCGTCAGAAAAATCGCCTGCCAGCCCTTCAGTTTGTGCGCGGCACCTTCTTCTTCCTCGATGAATTCCTCCGCCTTTTTCAGCGCTTCGGCGCTGATCTCAGCATTGGCGGCAGCTTGGTTTTGCAGCGGATCGCTCATCGACTCCCCCTGATTATTCTTTTGCTGGCTTTTGCTGGCGTTTATTGGCGCTTGTTCGTGCTTGTTCGTGCTTGTTCGTTTAGCCAGTTTGGTGCGCTAAATTTTACTCCAGCGGTGACCAATGTCGCGTGTAATGCCAATGAGGGCAAGTTGTTGACCAAGCCGCTTTACGCGCGCGATAGCGTATGCTCAAATATGTGGGCTAAATAAATTACAGGAGGCGTTCATGAAGCGATTTGGATGGATTGTGGCAAGTTTGATCGGTGTCGTTGTAGCGGGTTCTGCGTCTGCGCAAACGCGCATTTCCATTGCGACCGGTGGTACTGGCGGCGTTTACTACCCGCTCGGCGGAGGCATCGCCAACGTGCTTTCAAAGTACGTGCCTAACATGCAGGCAACAGCCGAAGTGACCGGTGCGTCCGTGGACAACATGAAGTTGGTCGGTGCGGGTAAGGCCGAAGTTGGGTTTACGATGGCAGATACCGCGTGGGACGCATATCAGGGTCTCGACAAATTCAAAGACAACAAGCAAGCGGTGCGCGCGCTCGTCGTGTTCTATCCAAACCTGACGCACGTTGTCACGGTTGAAGGCAAGGGCATCAACACGATGGCCGACCTCAAAGGCAAGCGTATTTCCACTGGCGCGCCCGGCAGCGGTACCGAGGTGATGGCGTTCCGGATTCTCGAAGCCTATGGCATCGACAAAGACAAAGACGTGAAACGTGAGCGCTTGTCAGTGGCCGAATCGGTGAACGCTCTCAAAGACGGAAAAATCGACGCGCTGATTTGGGTCGGCGGCATTCCAACGCCGGCGATTACCGATCTTGCCGCGACCCCAAATACCAAGATCAAGCTCATCGACCACGCTGACGCCGTCGACAAAATGCGCGCCAAGTACGGCCCACTCTACGTCGCCAATAAAATCGCGGCTAAGGCATATCCCGGGCAGGAAAAAGACAGCGCAAACCTCACCGTATGGAATATTTTGGTCGTGAATGAAAAGGCCGACGAAAAAGTGGTCTATGACATCGTCAAAACGATGTTCGAGAAGAAAGCTGAAATTGTGGCGGTACACAAAGACGCCAGCTATCTGGCGCTCGACAATCAACTCACTGGCGGCTCACCCATTCCGTTTCATCCGGGCGCATTGAAGTATTTCAAGGAAAAGGGCTTGAAGGTTAACTGAGCCCCGCCACAAGTTATTCGCGCCAATCCTGCATTGATGTTTTAAGCTCGCCGCACCGGCATCGTTCATGCCAGTGCGGCACTCAATTGGCGCGCATCGTTACCGTTGCGAGGAAACTTGGCGAGCCTCGCGCGGGTGCAAAGGCTATCGAGAATCCCCCGACGAGGCAACAGTAATTCTTTGGCCAGGTAAATAGCTGAAACATTAGCACTGGCGCACTCTCTGGCGGTATTTTGCTCTGCAAGCCGCGCCAAATGGCGATCTACAAATAAATGTCTGTAACGCGCCTCAGGGCAACCATCGTATGATGCGTTTGATATGTCGACGCCTCTGCCAGCAAAACTTTTGTCTTCCCAAACGGCTCCCTTCGGCCACAGCCTGCGCAGCTTGTGGTCACTGGACCCGGCGATTCACTTTCTTAACCACGGCTCATTCGGCGCCACGCCGCGTTTCGTACAGGCTGCGCAAATACGCTGGCGCGAAGAGCTGGAGTACGAGCCGGTGCGCTTCATGGTCGATATCCTGCCCGATGCGTTGCGTGTGGCGGCGGCGCGGCTGGCGCGTTTTGTTGGCGCGTCGCCGTCCCGATTGGCCTTGGTTGAAAACGCCACCGCCGGTGCGAACGCCGTGCTGCGCTCAATGCGCTGGAACGCGGGAGATCGCATCGTGCTGGCCAATCACGCCTACCCGGCCGTAAAAAATGCCGCGAGCTTCTTAGCTGAGCGGCATGGTCTGCATGTGATTGAGGCCAACGTGCCATGGCCGCTTGCGGGATCCGAGGCACTCATCGATGCATATGCCGCCGCCATTAAAGCCGGCGCCCGCATCGCGATCATCGATCACATTTTTTCGCCGCTTGCGGTGGTTACGCCAATCGAGGCCATCGTGCAGCTGTGTCGCGAACGTGGCGTACAAGTACTGGTCGATGGTGCGCACGCGCCGGGGATGTTGCCGCTATCACTCGACGCGCTGGGCGACATGGGCGTCGATTGGTATGTTGGTAATTGCCACAAATGGCTTTGCGCACCCAAGGGATGCGGCTTCATTGTCGCCACGCTAGCAGGCCAGCGTGATCTGCATCCGGCCGTTATTTCAAATTACTTTGGCGAAGGTTTCGAGACAGAATTTTCTTGGACCGGCACCGCAGACCCCAGTGCACGGCTCGCGATTACGGCTGCGCTGGAATTTATCGAGGCGCTCGGCGTGGACCGCTACCGCAGTGCGCTGCGCGACCAGACGCGTGCGGCGGCGGTGCACCTTGCCAACGCGTGGGGTGTTGAACCAGGCGCGCCAGCGGACATGTTTGCCGCGATGGTGACGTTGCCACTGCCCGTTACCGAACCCGGCAGCAAAGAGGCCGCAGCGCGCTGGCGGCTAAAGCTGCTGCAAGAACACAACATTGAAGTCCCTATCCACGCGATCAATGGTCGCCTCTGGGTGCGCGTATCGGCGCAGGTGTACAACGAACTTTCTGACTACGATGCGTTGGCGAAGGTATTTGGTTAGGTATACAAGCCGCGCTTTTCAGCTTCCCCGCAATCGCTGCCTCATCGGTTGTTCAAAAAACCGGAACGAAAAATACGTGACGACAAACACTACGCTGATCGAAAATATGACCGCCAATGGAATCGCCCCTGGCAAAAAACGCAGGAAAAAATGGCGTGAGGGATCCATCAGCACCGGGTGAAACAGATACATGCCATACGAAATCTGCCCGATCAGCACCGGCAAGCGTGCATTCAGAATACGCGCCATCCAGCCAGTCCCGCTCGCAGCCAGTATCACCACCGGTATCAGTAACGCGACCAGCACTGGTTCGAGCGTGTAACCCAACCCATATTGAAGCAGCAGCGTGCCGCGAAACAGCGTCAGCGACGCGACCAACCCAGCCAATAACATCAGTACCAGCCACACGCGACTTGCCATGCGCTCGAAGAATGCACGCCATTGGACGGTGCGCACTGCAACGGCAAGCAGGCAACCGACGCCGAGCTGGTCGGCCCGCGTTTCGAGCGCGCGGTAGAGGTACACATCGCCCACACCGAAAGCAACGATCAGAAATGGCCGCAATAGCCACACCGCTACTACCAACACCACCAGCGACTTTGAGATTGACCAGCCACGGCGCACCACGAACAAGAGCGCCAGTGGCCAGAGTAAATAAAATTGCTCCTCGACGGACAGCGACCAGCAATGAAAAACATACCGCGACTCTGTGCCGAAAACGATCTCATAATAATTGAGGACGTACAAAGCGGCCGCCGCAATCGCGCCCCACGGGATGGGACTATCGCGCCAGAGTCGGTAAGCCAAGCCGATCAGCAGATACGCGTAAAACGCTGGCAGCAGTCGCGCCGCCCGTCGACGATAGAAGCCGCCGAGCCGGATACCGCCCGTTTTATCGAGCTCATCCAACAACAAACCCGTGATCAGAAAACCGCTGAGGACGAAGAACATCTCCACGCCAAAGCCACCATCGAATATCGCCAGCGGCCCGATTTTGTAGAGGCCGGAGTGATTGATCAACACTAGCAAAACCGCGACAGCGCGCAGGAAGTCGAGCCCCGGCACGCGCGCGCGTCCGAGTGCCTCGGCCAGCGTCGCGCCGCTGAACGGCGCTGCACTAGGTGCCAATTCGACTGTTGTGGTATTCACTTATTCACGTTTCCAGATTTCATTGCACTTTACTATTGCCGAACCGTCGTTCCCCCGAAGGCGGGAATCCAGTGTCTGTCGTCGAACGACGCTGGGTTCCCGCCTTCGCGGGAACGACGAAATACTTCCATCCTTTGTTACAAATATAGGAATCGTCAATACTTAGAGCGCAGCAAATGTTGCGCCTCGCCGTTTCATGCCGCCTGACCACCAGCAAGCATCTTCGCCACTACATCCGCACGATCATGGGCATCGAGCCGGATAAATAGCTGCTTGATATGATAATTCACCGTGTTGCCGCTCACGTTTAACGTCGTGCCAATTTGCTGATTGCTGCGGCCTTGTGCGAGTAACAGTGCGACTTCGCGTTGCTGCGGCGAAATATCAAAACCACCCATCGCCTCGGCGAGTTTCAAGATCACCGGTTGCTGGCGGCGGATATGAATGGCGGCGCGCGAGGCAGGTGCCGCGCCATCGTCATCGAGTGCATATGCGCTAAGCAGAAAGCGTCCCCACGGCCCGTCGATGGCAACGCGCGGCGCAGCGGCGGTCTCGCCGAGAATCGCTTTTTGCAGCGACGCCAGCAATTGTTGCAGTGACAAGGGGACGGTATCGCCCGCGACCAAGGGCGGCATCGCGGGATTGAATTCACGCTTCAATGCCATCGATAATAGATTCAGCGATTTTGCCGCTGCTTCGATAATCTGCCCGCGAAAATCAACCACCACCAGCCCTTCTGAATCAGCATCGACAAACTCGATTTGCGGTGCAACCTCTTTGGGTCGGTTCACTGCATGCGCGACGTAATGCGAAATATCCTTGATCGCACCGCGTTCCTCTGCGCTAAAGGCGCTCGATTGGCGCGGTCGATAGAGTGACAATTGCCCCAGCGCGTGTCCCTGATCGCGAATCACGGCGTACATCACGTGATGCGCATCTAGGTGGCGGAGTATCTCGTTGTAATAGGCGGTTTTGGTGAGTTCCATTGAGGCCGTTGAAGAAGTGACTGCATCAGTCGCATTGGCACGCTTCAGGAAGGCTTGGCGAAACGGATGCTCGCCGCCATCGTAGTGCCGCTCGAAATAGACGCGCATCAGACCGGGTGACAGCATGCGGTCGGCGTAGAGATTGGTCATCTCGCCTTTCGCATCGACCCAGAAAAACGCCGCTGAATCAGCGGAGACGTATTCGCGGATCGCACGCAAGAGTGCGGGCATCAAAGCTTGTCCGGAAAGCCCAATGCAGCAAAGCTGGCGGATGTGAGCCAACTGCGCGGTGCGTTTCATGGCGATGCTGTTTCCCTGCTGACAATCAGCCGATACGAGCGCTGACTGCCGGACAACCCACGCAGCGAAATATCGCCTAGCGATTCTGTTGCGTAGGTGCCATCGATCTCGGCATGTACGCGCTGTGAGACATAAATTTCACCGCCCGGTGCCTCGGCACAGAGCCGTGCGGCAAGGTTGGTGACGGTGCCGATTGCACCGTAATCAATGCGCTGCTCAAACCCAATCGCACCCAAGGTCGCGTACCCAAGCGCGACACCGATGCCCGCATCAAGCGCGAAGCCTTTCCGCTGCCAGTGTGCCGAGAGCCGTCCAGATTCACCGCACATCGCGACCGCCATTTCCACCGCGCGTTTGGCAGGATCAGGAATCGGCACGGGATCGTTGAAGAACACCATCATGCCGTCGCCCGTGAAGCGCTCCAGCGTACCGCCAAATTGCTCGACCAACCGCCCCATCGCGCCGTGATATTCGCGCAGCGCCTGCATGACCAGTTCCGGCTCGGTGGTTTCGGCGAAGGCCGTGAAACCGCGCAGATCGATGAACACCACTGCGATTTCGCGACGATGCGAAATCAATGGATCTTCCGCGCCACCGGCGACGATCAGATCAGCCAACTGCGGCGACAGAAAGCGTTTCAAGCGCATCAGTTTTTCGCTGCGCGCCACCTCCTCGGCGACGCGTTTTTCGAGAGATTCATTCCATGCAGCAAGTTCCTTGGCCTGCGCCTCGACCTGATCGTAAAGATGCTTCACGCGCAACAGCGAGCGCACGCGCGCGAGTAATTCCGGTGCGTGGATTGGTTTCGACAAAAAATCATCCGCACCCGCATCCAGTCCCTTCACGCGCTCCTGATAAGGATCGAGCGACGTCACCATCACGATTGGCAGCATGCGGTGGCGTGGGTTTTCACGCAACGCACGGCAAACCGCAAAGCCATCCATGCCCGGCATGATCACATCGAGGAGGATTAAATCAGGTGGTGCCTCAGCGATGGCGGCAAGACACGATGCGCC
>JANNRY010000142.1:0-5323 GCA_031401935.1 Betaproteobacteria bacterium
CCTTCGTCATCGATATCGATCTGGGTGCCGGTCTCACGCGTGAGCGCCTGAATCACGGCGCCGCCCTTGCCGATGACTTCACGAATCTTATCAGGGTTGATCTTCATCTTGATGATCTGTGGCGCAAATTGCGAGAGCTGACCGCGCGCGGCAGGAACTGCCTGCTTCATCAAACCGAGGATATGCATGCGGCCTTCTTTGGCCTGCTTCAATGCGACATCCATGATCTCCTTCGTGATGCCCATGATCTTGATGTCCATCTGCAATGCCGTGATACCTATTTCGGTGCCAGCCACTTTGAAATCCATGTCGCCCAAGTGATCTTCATCACCGAGGATGTCGGTCAGCACGGCAAAGCGGTTGCCGTCTTTGATCAGGCCCATCGCCACACCCGCAACGTGCGCCTTGATCGGCACGCCAGCGTCCATCAATGCTAGACAGCCGCCACAGACGGACGCCATCGAGGAGGAGCCGTTGGATTCGGTGATTTCGGAAACCACGCGCATTGAATAGCCAAATTCGGCCTCAGATGGCAACACTGCCACCAGCGCACGCTTGGCGAGACGCCCGTGGCCGATTTCGCGGCGCTTTGGCGTACCAACGCGACCGGTTTCACCTGTGGAATACGGTGGGAAGTTGTAATGGAACATGTAGCGATCGGTGTACTCGCCCTGCAACGCGTCAATGCGCTGCGATTCTTTCAGCGTTCCGAGTGTGGCAACCACAATCGCCTGCGTTTCGCCGCGCGTGAACAGTGCCGAACCGTGCGTACGTGGCAATACCGATTGACGGATTGAGATCGGACGAACGGTGCGGGTATCGCGACCGTCGATGCGTGGCTCGCCGTTAAGGATCTGGCTGCGAACGACCTTGGCTTCGATGTTGAACAAAAGCGAAGTCACGGTGTTTTTGTCTGGCGCACCTTCATCGCTGGTGCAGAGTGCGGTCACCACACGGCTCTTGATCTCGTCAAGCTTGCCGGAACGGGTACCTTTGGACTTGATACGAAACGCTTCGTTGACGTCGTTGGCGGCCATCTCGCTAATCTTGTCGATAAGCGCTTGCGGTGGTGTCGGCGCTGTCCAATCCCACGGATCTTTGCCAGCTTCGTCAGCGAGTTCAAGAATTGCATTGATGGCGGCTTGTTGTGCGTCGTGACCAAACACGATAGCGCCGAGCATCACATCTTCCGGCAATTCGGACGCTTCCGATTCCACCATCAATACGGCGGTTTCTGTTCCGGCAACAACCAAATCCATTTGCGATGTGGTTTCGAGTTCGGTCTTCGATGGGTTGAGGATGTACTGGCCGTCGATGTAGCCGACGCGCGCGGCACCGATTGGGCCTTCGAATGGCAAACCCGACAGCATCACGGCAGCAGAAGCGCCGATCATGGCCGGGATATCCGGATCGATCTCCGGGTCACACGACAACACAGTGGCGATGATCTGCACTTCGTTGTAAAAACCATCCGGGAAAAGCGGGCGCAATGGACGATCAATCAGACGGCATGTCAGGATTTCTTTTTCGGAAGGGCGACCTTCGCGCTTAAAAAATCCACCGGGGATCTTGCCTGCGGCGAATGCTTTTTCCTGATAGTCCACCGTTAGCGGGAAAAAATCCTGGCCTTGCTTGACTTCGGTGCGCGCGACACACGTCACGAGCACAACCGTATCGTCCATCGACACCAGCACGGCACCATCGGCCTGCCGGGCGATCTCGCCGGTTTCGAGCGTCACCGTGTGGCGCCCGTATGGAAATGACTTCTTGATAGCTTTCATTTGGGAATTCCCTCTTCTGGTCTCAATAACTGCGTTGTTCAAAATTACTTTTCGGGCGTTTGTCTTGCGGTGGAACTAAACAAGGCCGGAACAAAAAACGGTCAAACAATTTCGCGAACAACAAAAAGCCCCGCTGAAGTTGGATTCAGTGGGGCTTTGCGAATACTTCGAAGTCGGACGACGCTTACTTACGCAGGCCGAGTTTGTCGATCAGCGAACGATAGGTGTCAAGCTTGGTGCGCTTCAGGTAATCGAGCAAGGTGCGGCGCTTGCTCACCATGCGCAGCAGACCACGACGACCGTGGTGATCCTTGACATGAATTTTGAAGTGGGACATCAATTCGTTGATGCGTGTGGTCAGCAATGCGACCTGCACTTCAGGGGAACCAGTGTCGCCTTTGGCGCGCTGGTATTGCAGCATGACTTCCTGGGTTGTTGCCATTTTGATTCTCCTAGTCAAATCACGTATCTTTTCGCAGATACTTGCGGCCGGTCGTTGTCAGTGGCGCTTGGTTTGAAGTGCCGTCAACAATGCTTGGCGAAGTCTGCGATTATAGCGGCTTTACGCCTGAAAACACAAGGAAATCAGGGGTTTCAATAGGTGCGACCGATGCCGTTGCCATCAAGCGCAATGCTGTCAACGTCGCGGCACCGGCATTGCACTCGGATGCAGTTGCCACACCGAGAAACACACTATTGTCGTCATAGCACCGGTAATGTGCGGAATCGACTAAAAGCGTTGAGCCCACGGAAATACGCGGCGTTTTGCCGTTTTGCAGTGCTTTTGCCTCAGTTGCATCAAGATGAATTTCCGGCAGCGCCAACGCGAGCGAATCAGCGGGCAAAAGCAGCGCGTCTCGTTGCTCGATGGCCATGGCGTCCAGCGATTCGAGCGTGGCCGACTGCCCCAACCCAAAGCCACCGGTTGCCGTGCGGCGCAATGCCGTCAGATACGCGCCGCAGCCGAGTGCTTCGCCGATGTCCTCACTCAGCACACGAATATACGTGCCCTTGCTCACGACGGTATCGATCACCAATTCGTCGCCGTTTAGCGATACGAGGTTAAGTGCCAGAACATTGATGGAACGCGGCGCGCGCGCGACTTCCAGTCCCTGACGGGCGAGTTTATAAAGCGGTACCCCACCCTGCTTCAGGGCGGAATACATCGGCGGGATTTGCGTTTGCGGGCCGATAAATTTCGCCAGCGCCGCATGCACTTTCACTACGTCCACCGCAACGTGTCGCGTCTCAATGATGTCGCCCTCGGTGTCGCCGGTACTTGATTTCTGGCCGAGCTTCAATGTGGCGCGATAGGCTTTTTCCGCATCAAGCATGAAACGCGCAAATTTTGCAGCTTCGCCAAAACAAATGGGCAATAGGCCGGTCGCGAAAGGATCCAGGGTGCCGGTATGTCCGGCTTTTTCGGCATTGAACAAGCGCTTGGACCAGCCGACGGCGGTATTCGAAGAAAGGTCGGCGTGCTTATCGAGCAGCAGCACGCCGTTGATCGCGCGCCTGGGTACCTTCATTTATCAAACACTAGCACTGGCGGGCATTGCAGGGCATTTTCAGCCTGGAGTGCCCGCCAATGCTGGACTTTCACTTTTTTATTAAATTTGATGCTTGCCGTCATCGGCCACGGCATCGTCGATCAACTTTGAGATGCGCACGCCACGCTCAATGGAAATATCGATCTCAAAATGCAATTGTGGCACGGTGCGAATCGTCAATCGATGCGCAAGCTGCGAACGCAGAAAACCGGCTGCGCTCTGCAATCCGTGTTGACACGAGGCAACTTGCGCCTCAGTGCCCAGCGACGTGAAAAACACTTTTGCGTGCGCGTTATCGCGCGCCACTTCCACATCGGTCAACGTGACCATGCTGACGCGTGGATCGCGCAGCTCCAGCCGAATTACTTCAGATAATTCGCGCTGGATAGCATCAGCGATCTTGCGGTTACGGGCTTCTTGAGACATATGCGTGACTTCTGCTTATTTTGCTTATTTTTCTTAAGCAAGCGACCGGGCCACTTCAACGGTCTCGAACGCTTCAACTTGATCGCCCACATTGATGTCAGCAAAGTTCTTGACTGAAAGACCGCATTCAAAGCCGGCTTTCACGTCTTTCACGTCGTCTTTGAAACGTTTCAACGAATCCAGCTCGCCCGTGAAAATCACCACGCCGTCTCGCAATACGCGAACTGCGGATGCGCGCTTGATCGTGCCGTCGAGCACCATGCCGCCCGCGACCGCGCCCACTTTGGAGATCTTGAACACATTGCGAATTTCGACCAAACCGACAATGCTTTCCTTGATTTCAGGTGAGAGCATGCCGCTCAATGCCAGCTTCACATCATCCACAGCTTCGTAAATGATGTTGTAGTAGCGAACCTGCACACCGGAAGTCTCGACCAGTTTTCGTGCTGCCGCATCCGCGCGGGTGTTGAAGCCGATGATGATCGCCTTCGACGCCAGAGCCAAATTGACGTCGGATTCGGTAATCGCACCGACAGCCGCATGCACAACATTGACCTTCACTTCGCCGGTTGAAAGCTTGCCCAATGCATGCGCAAGTCCCTCGTATGAGCCTTGCACATCGGCCTTGATAATCACTGCCAGCGACTTGGTGGCGCCTTCGCCCATTTGCTCGAACGCGTTTTCAAGTTTTGCCGCACTTTGCTTGGCGAGTTTCACATCACGGAATTTCCCTTGACGGAACAGTGCGATTTCGCGTGCCTTGCGTTCATCGTTCAACACCATCATCTCGCCACCGGCACCCGGAACATCCGTAAGCCCCTGTACTTCAACTGGAATAGATGCGCCTGCTTCAAGAACCGGCTTGCCGTTTTCATCAAGCATGGCACGCACGCGTCCAAACACTGCGCCCGCCAACAGCATGTCACCTTTTCTCAGCGTGCCCGATTGCACCAGAATCGTCGCAACTGGTCCGCGGCCCTTGTCCAAACGTGCCTCAATCACCACGCCTTTGGCAGGTGCATTCTTGACCGTTTTCAGTTCGAGCACTTCAGATTGCAGCAAGATAGCGTCAAGCAAATTGTCGATACCGACACCCGTTTTAGCCGAGACCGGGATAAACATCACGTCTCCGCCGTACTCCTCTGGCAACACATTCTCCGCGACCAATTCCTGCTTAACGCGATCCGCGTTGGCTTCGGGTTTGTCGATTTTGTTGATTGCCACAATGATGGGCACGTTTGCCGCTTTGGCGTGGGCAATCGCCTCTTTCGTCTGCGGCATGACACCGTCATCAGCAGCGACAACGATAATGACAAGGTCGGTAATCTGCGAACCGCGCGCACGCATGGCGGTGAACGCCTCATGACCGGGCGTGTCGAGGAAGGTAATCATGCCCTTCGGCGTGGTGACGTGATAAGCACCGATATGCTGCGTAATGCCGCCAGCTTCACCCGAGGCTACCCGCGTGCGGCGGATAGTATCGAGCAAGGAAGTCTTGCCGTGATCGACGTGCCCCATGATTGTCACCACCGGCGGACGCGATTCCATGTCGGCCTCGGTATGGAT
>JANNRY010000143.1:0-1651 GCA_031401935.1 Betaproteobacteria bacterium
GCCGGCGCTGCAGGCTGACCTGCAAACCGACCGAGGCGCAGCGGCGTGCCAGTGCATCGCCCTGCCCGAGGCCGAAGAAGAGCGGGCAGACCTCGCTGCGGACTTCGGCGTCGACGATGCCAAACAGCGGCGCCCAGCCGCAGCGCGCCCGCTCGCCCCACACCGCCAGCACGGCGCGGCCACCCGGGCGCAACACGCGCTGCAGTTCCCGCAGCGCGGCCTCGGGGTCGGGCACGTACATCAGCCCCAGCGCGCACAGCGCCAGGTCGAAGCCGGCGTCGGGCAACTGCAGCTGCTCTGCATCCATGCGTTCGAAAGCGGCGTGCCCGAAGCCGAGATCCTGCGCCCGCTGCCGCGACGCCTGCACCATCGCGTCGGCTAGGTCGACGCCAAGCACGCGTCCGGCGGGCCCCACCGCACGCGCCGCAGCGACCGACACCACGCCGGTGCCGCAGGCGACATCAAGCACGGCCTCGCCAGGGGCCGGGGCGGCCAGGGCCAGCAGCTCGCCCTGAACGCCAGCGAGTGGACCGTGCCAATGCTGCGCGTAGGCGTCCGCCGCCAGGTCCCAGCCGTAGCGCTGGACCCGGCGCTGCAGCCGGGCGTCCATCGGATCGCTCATGCCCGGGTGACGACGGCCTCGAGGTACTCGCTGGGCACTACCAGCGATCCCGGGCGGGCGCGGTTCAGGCCGTTCAACAGTTCGGCCAGCTCCGCGGCCAGTGCCTCGGCCTTCTCTGGCGACTGCGCCGCGAAGGCCTTGTTCACCGGGCCGTACCAGGTGCGGAACACCTCGATAAAGTGGGCCGCCGAGCGGTAGCGAAACGCGAACAGGCGGGGCGTGGCCTGCACCGCTGCGGCGGTGTCGCCGAACAGCGTGCGCAGGTGCGCTTCGGTGCCCCACAGCGAGGGCGGCTGCACGCCCGCTGGAGGTGGCACGTAGCGGCCGAGCACCTTGAACATGCGGCCGATCAGGCTGTCGGGTGTCCAGTTGGCTAGGCCGATGCGGCCGCCCGGCCGCACGACGCGGGCCAACTCGGCGGCGGACTTGCCATGGTCGGGCGCGAACATCACGCCGAAGGTCGAGACGACTGCATCGAAGCTGGCCGCGCCGAAGGGCAGCGCCTCGACGTCGGCAACCTGGAAGGTGACGTCCAGTCGCTCGGCGCGCGCCCGTTCGGCGCCGCGTTCGAGCAGGCTGCCCACGTAGTCGGTGGAGGTGACGAGGCAACCTCGGCGTGCCGCGGCGAGCGTGGCGTTGCCGTTGCCGGCGGCCACGTCAAGCACACGTTCGTCGGTCTTCAGATCGCAGGCCTCGGCGAGCGACTCGCCGACAATCTGCAAGGTGGTGCCGATGACGGCGTAGTCGCCGGTGCCCCAGGCCTCCTGCTGGCGGATCTTGAGGGCGGCGAAGTCGACGGGTGCGTTCATGGTTAGGTCTCCGGTGGGGGGTTGGCAAGGCAGGCCACTGTCGCGGCGAAGCGGCTACGCGTCCTGCCCGCGCGTCGGCATGACTTGCCCGCGCGTCCGCAGGCGAAGGGCGGCAGGGCGCGGGACTGACCGCAAGTCCGCCGCTGTTGTCTGTGCGTCCGCGGGTGTGGTCCATGGCTGGTCTTGCCGCGCCCGGCCCACCACAATGAAGCACCGCAGA
>JANNRY010000144.1:0-2441 GCA_031401935.1 Betaproteobacteria bacterium
CATTAATGGCGACAACACGCGCAAGCTGCTAGGCTCAGGCGCGGGATTTTTTGCGATGTTCAACCGCAACAAAAAAAGCGTTGCGCTGGATTTGCATAAACCAGAAGGCTTGGCGGCGGCACACAGATTGATCGCCACGGCCGACGTGGTGAGCGAAAATTTCAAACCCGCCACGATGCAAAAGCTCGGGCTCGATTACGCCGCGCTGTCGAAGCGCAATGATCGCCTCATCTATGTGAGTCACAAGGGTTTTTTGCCCGGTCCCTATGACCATCGCACCGCACTTGATGAAGTGGTGCAGATGATGGGCGGGCTGGCGTACATGACTGGTCGGCCTGGCGACCCGTTGCGTGCAGGCTCCAGCGTAAACGACATCAAGGGCGGCATGTTTGGTGCGATTGGTGCCATGGCGGCGCTGATGCAACGAGCCCACACCGGCCGGGGACAGGAAGTGCAATCGGCGCTTTTTGAAAATAATGTCTTCCTCGTTGCGCAACACATGATGCAGTTTGCGATCACTGGAAAAGCCGCTTCGCCAATGCCTGAGCGGATTTCCGCGTGGGCGGTGTATGACGTATTTACGGTGAAAGATGGTGAACAGATATTTCTCGCCGTGGTTAGCGATACGCAGTGGGCGATTTTCTGCGATGCATTCGGATTTGCAGATTTGAAAACTGATCCACGCGCCGCCAACAACAACGCGCGCGTCGAAGCGCGCGACTGGATAATGCCGATCTTGCGCACCCGGCTGGCCGAACATTCGGCTGCAACGCTGGGGGCAATATTTGAAAAACACGGATTGCCGTTTGCGCCGATCACGCGTCCGCAGGATTTAATCGATGATCCGCATCTGATTGCCACTGGCGGTCTTGCGCCGATGATGTTGCCCGATGGCAAACACACCCGCACGCCGCTACTGCCGATGATGCTCGATGGCCGGCGACCCGGTGTGCGTCTTAACCCGCCGCTACTTGGTGAGCACAACGAAGAAGTGCTGCGCTCACTTGGTTATTCTGATGAAGAGATGCGGCAGATGATTGAGGCAAACATTATTCCCCGGCCTGACAGCGGTTGAATAAATAATTTGCTATCTCTAGCATTGGCGAGCTTTGCAGGGCGAAAGATGTCTGAGATGCCCGCCGATGCTAGAGTTTGTTGGATTGATTCGCCTCAAGCCGCATGCTGATTCTGGCTGCTCGTCGTGGGATAATTATGCGTGGGCCGTTAGCTCAGTTGGTTAGAGCAGAGGACTTAGTAGAAAAAGCCTAAACGCGGAAGATGCGCATGGCTGATTTTGATGGGTTGCGCCAGGTAAGTTTGCTCTGCCTGGACGTAGAATTTCTCAAATTCGGTGAAAGCTCTTGCAAGAAAATTTGCGTGCCAATACCGAGCGAAGCCCCTCACGGGGAACGTGTAGAGACTCGACGGGAAAGCCGAAAGGCAAGGTAGAGTCCAGACCACAAACCGGAAACGGGCGGCGAAAGCCGAAGTGGTAAAGCATAATCCTTTGGTCGATGGTTCAAGTCCATCACGGCCCACCACACATTCCGCATATGACCGAAAGTAACAAATTGTCTGGAACATCAATCGGTTTGGATTTCAAATCCATTAACTTCACCGGCCGAAAAGCCGGCCCGCGCCTTATCGTGACCGGTGCCGTGCACGGCAACGAGACCTGCGGCACAAAGGCCATTCACCGTGTGCTTGATGACATCGAACACCAGCGCTTGAGCATCGTGAGTGGGTCCGTCACGTTTGTGCCCATCACCAATCCGCTGGCGTACGCGCGCGGCGAACGTGCGGGCGACCGCAACCTGAATCGCAATCTTTATCCGGTCGTGCAACCGGCCAATTTTGAAGACCACATCGCCAACTGGCTGTGCCCCTTGCTCGCGACACACGAAGTGCTGCTCGACCTCCATTCAACACGCGCTCAAAATCCCGCATTCGCCATGCTCGGTCCTGAAAACAATTCCGGCGCGTTGCAGCCGTTCAAACACTTCGACAAAGAAAGAGCGCTCGCCAAACATCTTGGCGTGCACCGATTTGTTGATGGCTGGCTCAACACCTATGCAAAAGGCGTTGAACGACGCGTACGTGATCAGGCTCCGACTGGCAATCGTTCCACTGCGCTCAATACCGATCCACGCTATGGCGTTGGCACCACCGAATACATGCGCTCCGTCGGCGGCTACGCGATCACCCTCGAATGTGGCGCACACGATGATCCATCTTCGCCGGAAGTTGGCTATCGCGCGATTCTCAATACGCTCGCGTTCCTCGGCCTCACGTCATCGCAGCCGCCCGAACCTGTTGAAAATTATGAAGCGCTGCGCATGGTTGAAGTTCACGATAAAAACAATGTTGGCGATACCTTCAGCCGCGCGTGGGGAAGTTTTGATCGTTTAAGCAAAGGCGATCTGATCGGCACCAGACATGAC
>JANNRY010000145.1:0-4243 GCA_031401935.1 Betaproteobacteria bacterium
ATCGCGACGATTGAATTTGCGCGCAATGTGGTTGGGCTCGCCAATGCCAATTCCACCGAGTTCGACGCCGATACGCCGCACCCGGTGGTAGCGCTCATTACAGAATGGCAGAACCACGATGGCGTGGTCGAAAAACGCGATGCCAGTTCCAATCTCGGCGGCACCATGCGTTTGGGCGCGCAGCCTTGCACGGTGCGCCCCGGTACGCTGGCGCATCGCATCTATCAGAACACGACAGTCAGCGAACGCCATCGCCATCGTTACGAGGTCAACAATCACTACGTGCCGCGCTTGGAAGCGGCGGGCATGGTGATTTCGGCACGTACCAATTCTGAATCGTTAACCGAGATGGTCGAGCTTGATGCGGTCAAGCACGCGCATCCGTGGTTTTATGGTTGCCAGTTCCATCCGGAATTCACATCCACACCACGCGATGGTCATCCGCTGTTTATTTCGTTCGTCAAAGCAGGGCTGGAGCAGCACAAGCAGATTCATGGCGAGGCAGGCTTGCGGGTAGTACAGGGCACGAAAGCATCAGCATAAATTTTTGAGCAATGAATTCCTCCTATGCGGGAGATAAACGTAAATGAACGCAAATTCTTCAAAAAAGGATAATTTTTAATGACCGCCATTGTTGATATCGTCGCTCGCGAAATTCTGGATTCACGCGGTAATCCCACTGTTGAAGCCGATGTGTTGCTCGAATCCGGCGTGATTGGCCGTGCTGCCGTGCCGTCGGGGGCATCGACTGGTTCACGTGAAGCCATCGAGCTACGCGACAAAGATCCGCATCGTTATCTGGGTCGTGGCGTCCTGAAGGCCTGTGAACATATCAACACCGAAATCTGTGAGGCCGTCATTGGACTCGATGCGAGTGAGCAAGCCTTCATCGATAAAACGATGATCGAACTCGATGGCACAGAAAGCAAATCGCGTCTTGGTGCGAATTCGATTTTGGCGGTGTCGATGGCCTGCGCAAAAGCCGCTGCCGATGAATCTGGTCTGTCGCTTTACCGCTACCTCGGCGGTGCGGCACCAATGCAAATGCCCGTGCCGATGATGAACATCATCAACGGTGGTGCGCACGCGGATAACGTGCTCGACATGCAGGAATTCATGATCATCCCAGCGGGGTTGCCGACTTTTCGGGAAGCCTTGCGCGCAGGTGTGGAAGTATTTCACACGTTGAAGAAAATCCTGCACGCCGAAAAACACAAAACCAACGTCGGCGACGAAGGCGGTTTTGCGCCGAATCTTGCCAATAACGAAGCGGCTTTGCAGTACATCATGAAGGCGATTGCTGAAGCCGGCTATGTGGCGGGCGAAGACATCCTCATCGGTCTCGATTGCGCGGCGAGTGAATTCAGGAAAGAAGGCAAGTATCGTTTCGAGGCAGAAAAACTTGCCTTTAATTCGACGCAGTTCACCGATCTCCTCGCGACTTGGTGCGACAAGTATCCGATCATCTCCATCGAAGACGGCATGGCCGAAGATGACTGGGATGGCTGGGCGATTCTCACCGAAAAGCTCGGCAAAAAAATCCAGCTCGTTGGCGACGATCTGTTCGTGACCAATACGAAAATTTTGCGTGAAGGCATCAGTAAGGGCGTGGCCAATTCGATCCTCATCAAGGTCAATCAAATCGGCACGCTGTCGGAAACGTTCGCCGCCATCGAAATGGCCAAGCGCGCCAATTACACCGCCGTGATCTCGCATCGCTCAGGCGAAACCGAAGACACGACCATCGCCGATATTGCCGTGGCGATGAACGCCTTGCAGATCAAGACCGGATCGGCATCGCGTTCGGATCGCATGGCGAAATACAATCAGTTGCTGCGCATCGAAGAAGAGCTGGGCGACGCGGCGAGCTACGCTGGCATGTCGGCGTATTACAACATCCGCTAATGCATTTGCCGGCCACGTGAAATATCTCACCTACGCACTCATCGGCTTCATTGTTGCCATTCAGTATCCGCTATGGATGGGCAATGGCAGTTGGCTGCGCGTGTGGGAATTCTCCACCAAAGTCGATCAGCAAAAAGAAAAGAACCTGCAGCTGGCCGCGCGCAACGCAGGCCTCGATGCCGAAGTGCGTGATCTGAAGCAGGGTATCGACGCCGTGGAAGAGCGCGCACGCGTCGAGCTCGGCATGATCAAACCCGGCGAAGTGTTTTATCAGGTGATCGACAAGTCAAAAGTCAAACCCTAGCACTGGTGCGGCGCGCAGGCATAAAATGCTCGTCAAGGCGCGCCGGTGGTAGAGTTTCACATATTTTGGTGATAGCGAATGAACATAGCCGCAATCAAAAAATTCTGCGCAGCGTTGCCGCACGCCACTGGGGATATCAAATGGGGCGTCGATCAGGTTTATTCCATCGGCGGCAAGATGTTCTGCGTTGCCTTCGTGGACACGAAAGCGCGCGCGACAGTATCGTTCAAGGTCGATGACGACTTGTTCCTAGCTTTCACCGACCGCGACGGCTTTATTCCCGCACCGTATATGGCCCGTGCAAAGTGGGTGCAAATCACCGACCTGAAGAAAGTTTCCGACGCCGAGATGAAGCAATTGATCAAGCGGTCGTATGAGCTGGTTGCGCTGAAGCTGACGAAGAAACTGCGGACGGAATTTGGTTTGATTTGATCAAGGGGCTTCTCGAGTTGGGCGGATATTTAACTATGCTGACGCCTTGTTACTTGACGGCCTAAGAATTGGGCCGCGTGAGTTCTGCCTCGGCCAGTTGCAGTCACCCCTTGACGTGCTCCAATCAGAGTTGGGACAGCGCTCAGGGTAGCGCTCGACCGGCGCGCTTGCAAACGCGCGGTTGGCGGCAACAACTGACGCTTTATAGCGAGCGATATCGATAAAACGGCGAATTTTCAGCCGATGGGCGCTAGTTTGACCTCTCCTGTGTCATCGGATACATTCAGGATTCTTGACGTAGAGCGTTTGAGATTCCTATCCCGCAAGGAGACGCGCTGCGCAATCATTTGCGGCTTGCTTGTTTTTTCATTGAGGTACGGTCACAACGATGCGCGCAATCCTCTCAGCCATCACAGTGTCGATTGGGCTTCTCGCCGGATGCGCCGCGCCGCCATCGCCTGCACCGATGCGTGAGACGATCATCGACAAGAGGCTCAATGGCACATGGATCGTGAAGCAAGCCGAATTCGCCGGCAATCCGCTTCCGGTGCCGCCGGGCATTGAGCTGCAAATCAACGGCAGCCAGTATTACGTCGCGTCCGTGACCAATCGTGCGCTGCC
Source organism: Betaproteobacteria bacterium (assembly GCA_031401935.1). GTDB lineage: Bacteria > Pseudomonadota > Gammaproteobacteria > Burkholderiales > Usitatibacteraceae > UKL13-2. The sequence continues at coordinate 3,263 of JANNRY010000145.1, forward strand.
AACTGATCGCGGCAGCATTGCGGTCTTCAGCGATGTGCCAGTTGGTCTACCCGCACAGCTCGACGTGGTTGGCGAAGATGGCCCTAATCAGGGCAAGCGCTTTCCATCGATTTATCGATTTCCTGACGCGTCGAACAAACGCGAGTTGGAGATGTGCTACGACCTCGGTGGCAGCGTACGGCCTACGAAATTTGAAAGCGTCGAGAGTACGCTGTTGCTGCGCGTGACGTACACGAAGAAGTAAATGCCGCCTTTTTCTTGGTGTTGGCATTTGACCGGCTACTTGATCATGTTGGAAAATGAATTGGTGCATTCAGCATCGCCGAGTTGAAAGCGCAATTTAGCGCGATCGCCACTGCGGTCGAAACGGTAAAACGGTGACAATAGCCAAACGCACAATCCCGATGGTGAAAATCGTCCCCGTGAATGCCGTGCCGATGAAGCCGAAGATGGATCTGGACAAGCTACAGTGCTTCGGCCCTCCAAGCCGCCGATGACGGAGTCCGGCGTTCGGCCCGAACTCGCTCAGGCGCGCGGCTACAACCTTCAACAAGATTCCCATAGTGGCAGCAGTCAACAATTGCCGACTCGCGCCAGCGCGCCATGCGCACCCACGGATTCAAACAGGCGTCGTGCTTCTGCGGCGTGTGCGGTGGCCGCCGGATCGCCCGGCGGTAGATGCCGGGCGAGCGCGCAATGGAGTAATCCCGCATCGTAGGGCCTCGATATTTTTCTCGCAGCCTCAATCCCACGTTGCCATGCCCGCCGTGCGGCGCTGGGCTTTCCCTGGAGCAGAAGCAGTCTTCCGCGATGCAGTGCGTGGGTCATCGCGCAGGAGGGATACATCAGGTGAAACCGCGTCAGCCGCCCGGCGAGATGGGCCAGCGCCGCGATGTATTCCACGCGGACGGGATCGCCCTCCGGCAATGAAATCGCACGCTCGAAGTAGAACTCCCCGAGGGCCGTAATCGGGGTCTCGAG
>JANNRY010000146.1:0-2229 GCA_031401935.1 Betaproteobacteria bacterium
ATTCAGGAACTCGAAGCGGATTTCCGAGGCTCCGGCTGGAACGTCATCAAAGCGATCTGGGGACGCTACTGGGATCCGCTGTTGGCCAAGGATACAGACGGCCTGCTGCAACGCCGCATGATGGAAGCGGTCGATGGCGAATATCAAAACTACAAGGCGCGCGACGGTGCGTATGTGCGCAAACATTTCTTCGGCAAATATCCGGAGCTGGAAAAAATGGTGGCGTCGATGTCGGACGACGACATCTGGCGCCTACAACGTGGCGGCCACGATCCGTACAAAGTTTTCGCCGCGTACTCCGCTGCCGTCAATCACAAGGGTCAGCCGACCGTCATTCTCGCCAAGACCGTGAAGGGCTACGGAATGGGCAAGGCAGGCGAAGGTCAGATGGCGACACATCAGCAGAAGAAAATGGATCTGGCGTCGCTGAAGCAATTCCGTGATCGCTTCAATATCCCCATTACTGATGATGTAATCGCCGATATTCCTTTCTACAAGCCGCCAGAAGACTCGGCCGAGATGAAGTATCTGAAAGCGTCACGCGAAAAGCTCGGCGGCTCGTTTCCAGTGCGGCACCACAATATTCCTGCTTTGCATGTGCCGGATTTATCGATGTTTGAGCCGCTGCTCAAAAGCACCGAGGAGCGCGAAATATCCACAACAATGGCGTTCGTTCGCGCGTTAAGCGCCCTGCTCCGTGACAAAGAGCTCGGGCCGCGTGTGGTGCCTATCGTCGCTGACGAATCACGCACCTTCGGCATGGAAGGCATGTTCCGGCAACTCGGAATTTACTCTGCGGTCGGGCAACTCTATGAACCGGTAGATTCCGGCGAGTTGATGTTCTACAAGGAAGACAAGGCCGGGCAAATTTTGCAGGAGGGCATCAACGAAGCCGGCGCATTCTGTTCGTGGATGGCGGCGGGCACTAGCTACGCCAATCACGGCCAGCACATGATTCCGTTTTTCATCTTCTACTCCATGTTCGGCTTCCAGCGCGTGGGCGATCTGGCCTGGGCCGCTGGCGATATGCAGGCGCGCGGCTTCCTGCTTGGCGGCACTTCAGGGCGCACCACGCTGAACGGTGAAGGCTTGCAGCACGAGGATGGTCACAGCCATTTGATGTCGGCGACGATTCCCAATTGCATATCGTACGACCCGACGTTCAGCTATGAGCTGGCGGTCATCATGCACGACGGCTTGAAGCGCATGTACGAGAAGATGGAACACATCTACTACTACATCACCGTCATGAATGAAAACTACACGCACCCGGCAATGCCAAAAGGTGCCGAGGCGCATATTCTCAAGGGCATGTATCTGTTCCGCGAAGGGCCGGACGCGAAAAAACCGCGCGTGCAATTGATGGGCTCGGGCAGTATTTTCCGCGAAGTGATTGCCGCTTCAGAATTGCTTGAACTCGATTGGGGTGTGGCCTCGGACGTGTGGAGCTGCACGTCATTCACCGAGTTGCGCCGCGACGGCATGGCGGTCGAGCGGATTAATTTATTGCATCCGGAAGACAAACCGCAGTTATCGCATGTGGCCACACTGCTCAAAGGCAGAAAAGGGCCGGCCATTGCATCCACTGACTACATGCGTTCATTTGCCGATCAAATCCGGCCATACGTTGGCGACCGCAAATTTACCGTGCTCGGCACCGACGGTTTTGGGCGCTCAGATACCAGAAAACAACTGCGCAAATTCTTCGAGGTGAATCGCTACTACGTTGTCGTTGCCGCGCTCAAAGCGCTGGCCGATGACGGGCAAATTCAAGCCAAGGTGGTCTCGGATGCGATCAAAAAATATGGCATTGACCCTGCCAAACCGGCACCGTGGACTGTCTAAATAAAAAACAAGAAGGAGCATTTGCGTGGCAAATCTCGTCGAAGTAAAAGTTCCTGATATTGGTGATTTCAACGATATTCCCGTGATCGAAATTCTGGTCAAGCCGGGCGATGTGGTGAAAAAAGAAGACTCGCTTATTTCGCTTGAGAGCGACAAGGCGACTATGGAGGTTCCCTCAACACATGCAGGTGTGGTGAAGGAGCTTAAGGTAAAGCTGGGCGATAAGGTGTAGATGGGCAGTTTAGTGTTGGTGCTTGAGGAGAGCGCTGGAGCGACGGCTAACCCCTCACCCCCACCCTCTCCCAAGGGAGAGGGAGCAAAAGCTGCAGAGGCTCAGACGCCAGAACCGGCGCGGCTTCCAGAGGCAGCACTTCCAAAACCCGC
>JANNRY010000147.1:0-2314 GCA_031401935.1 Betaproteobacteria bacterium
GTGTATACGGCGCAAAAAATCGGTCAACTTGGGATAGCTTGCATCCAATCCGCCACGCGACGCAGCGGCTTCCAGTGGAAAACTCATCTGGATATCTGCGGCGGTGAACTCTTTACCTGCGAACCAGCCGGTTTTGCCGATTTCGGATTCCATGTAGTTCAGTTGCTGCTTGATTTCAGGTTCGATGAACGAGTCTTTTACGGCGGCCGATATTTTTTTAGCGATGGGCCGCACGAAAAAAGGCATCGGCCCGCTTTCAACACGGTTAAACACCAGCTTCATCAGCAGCGGCGACATCGCAGTGCCTTCGGCGAAATGCAGCCAATAGGTATAACGCAATTTTTCCGGCGTCCCGGCAGCCGGTATCAGCCGCCCTTTGCCGTAGCGCTCCACCAGATACTCGATAATCGCGCCGGATTCGGCAACAGTCAGCGCACCGTCGGTGACCACCGGCGATTTGCCCAACGGATGAATTGCGCGAAGCGAAGCGGGCGCGCGCATGGTCGTCTTGTCGCGCTCGTACCGCTCGATTTCATACTCGAGCCCGAGCTCTTCCATGAGCCAGAGAATGCGCTGCGAGCGCGAATTGTTCAAGTGGTGAACTGTGATCATTATTTTCTTCCGTTGCGCATTTCTTTCCGCCCGATGAGACCGCGCAACGGAATTGAACAAGCGATGCGGATCGCTGCGCTCTAAATGATTAAACGCCGAAGGTTAGCGCCGCAAACTAAAACCCGCCAGGTTACTGGCGCTTACGTTCTTCCTTCTTTACTTTCTTTGCTTCCTTCTTTTCTTTTGGCGTTTTGGTGGGCTCTTTTTTCACCGATTTTTTCGTATCTTTGCTTTTGCTCATGGTCGTTGCTCCGTTTTGACGAAGGTTGAAATAGATCGCACTTTGGGTGCTTCGTACGTGCTTCGATGAAGCGGCTTTACTATAACTCGACGGAGCCAAAAGGAGTAGGGCTGCGTGCTACACTCGAAGCAACAAATTTTCACACAACGACCATGTCCGGAAGCACTTTAGGCAAGCTCTTCACCGTCACCAATTTTGGCGAATCCCACGGCCCGGCAATCGGCTGCGTGATCGATGGTTGCCCGCCGGGAATGGCCTTGTCGGTCGATGATATTCAGCCCGATCTTGACCGCAGAAAGCCCGGTACGTCGCGTCATGTGACGCAACGGCGCGAAGAAGATCGCGTTGAATTATTGTCAGGCGTGTTTGACGGCAAAACCACGGGTGCGCCGATTGCGCTGTTGATCCGCAATGAAGATCAGCGCAGCAAGGATTACGGCAATATTGCCGAGAGTTTTCGTCCCGGCCACGCCGATTACACCTATTTCCAGAAATACGGCATTCGCGACCATCGTGGTGGCGGGCGCTCTTCAGCGCGTTTGACAGCGCCGACTGTCGCCGCAGGGGCCGTTGCCAGAAAGTGGCTGCATGAAAAATTCGGCGTGCTGATACGCGGCTATTTATCGCAACTTGGCGAAAATAAAATCGCTTTTGAAACCTGGGATGCAGTTCACCAAAACCCTTTCTTTGCGCCGAACGTCAGCATGATTGCTGCGCTCGAAACCTATATGGATCGGTTGCGCAAATCCGGCGAAAGCTGTGGCGCGCGCATCAACGTGGTGGCCAGCGGCGTGCCGGTTGGCTGGGGCGATCCTATTTACGATCGCCTCGATGCGTTGATCGCACACGCGATGATGGGCATCAATGCTGTTAAAGGCGTGGAAATCGGTGCGGGCTTTCATTCGATTGAACAAAAGGGTACCGAGCATTCCGACGAGATGTCACCCGATGGTTTTTTATCGAACAACGCGGGCGGCGTACTTGGCGGCATTTCGACCGGGCAGGACGTGACCGTATCGATTGCCATTAAACCGACATCCTCGATTCGCCTTGATCGTCAAACCATCGACAAAGCCGGGAATCCAGTCGTCATCAACACCCACGGGCGACACGACCCCTGCGTGGGCATCCGCGCCACGCCGATTGCCGAAGCCATGCTTGCGCTGGTATTGATTGATCGCGCACTGATGCATCGTGCACAGAATGGTGATGTGGTACCGACAACGCCAACTGTTCCTGCGCAGGCGGCGGCTGGTGCTAGGCAGCAGGACAATAGCAGTAAGACTGACGACCCTGATCCTGCGGAGGCATGAGGTTGTTACGAGCGTTTTTTAGTAGCTCATCCTGCCGCCCGCACTTCCACCGCTATTCCATTCAGTGCCGCGTTCCCCGAAACAGCAAATTGGCCAGCCTGGACACCAAGCGCCAGGACGGCGCCTTGACGCTGGACTTCGCGGCCCG
>JANNRY010000148.1:0-3436 GCA_031401935.1 Betaproteobacteria bacterium
GCCGCGCTGCAAGCTTAATCGACCGAGCGCCCAAGCTGAAATGTCGGTGTGGCGCGCGCGCAATTCGCCCCAGGTAATCTCGCCGTCGCTATTGGCATCGAGTCCGATGGCGAAATCGATATCGCGCAGTGCGATATCCCACTGGCCGGTGACTTGCTGCCCTTTGACATTGAGCACCAGGTAGCTATCGCTGGCTTTATGTGCCACGGCGGGCATGGCACAGATCGCACAAAGTGCCAGCAGCCCGCAAAACATTGCGCGAAGGCGCGTCATGGCTTGGCCGCCGGTTTGGTCGTCGGTGGTTGCAACGCAGCGGATGCCTCGCCTAGTTGTCGCAAATGCGCGTCCTCAAATCCACTGGACTTGAGCCAGTCGCGCACCGGCTGCGCAGCGGCGGCATTACGCGCAGCGATGGCGGCCTCGAGCAGCGGCCGGGCATCGCGTGGTTCGCGTTGCACCTGGTAATTGGCAGCGGCGATTGTGAGCGCTTCGACGGCGTTGCCGGCCAGATGCAATTGGAAGCGCGCCTCTTCCGCGCGGTGGGTGGTGTCGCCGCGAACCTTGGCGGCAGCGAAGCGATCTGCCAGCGCCTGCACATGCGCCCTCGCAGCGGGCAACTTGAGCGCGGTTTCGGCCAATGCCAGACGCAGCAGCAAGCCGTCGGAGGCCTCCCAGTTGGCGAGTGCCTTCACGACCTCGGCAGGGCGTTTCTGGTCTAGCAGGAAATCGCTCCACGCGGCCAGCAAATAGCCATCATCGATGCCCAGCGCCAACGCGGCGCGGTAATATTTTTCTGCCTGGTCTGGCTTCCCGCGCCAGGCCGAAACCTCACCCAACCTCGTTAGCAACCAGAGCCGGTTGCCGGCGTCCTGCGTCTGGTCGAGTGCGCGCCGCAGGGTGGCGAACCCGGTTTCCATCTGGCCGCTGTAAGCGTTCGCTAGCCCGATGCAGCCGCCATAAAGCGTCGCGCGGCCTAACTTGTGCAACGCATCGCATTCGGCTTTGGCCGCCGGGTAATTTGCCTGAACCATATAAATTGCGCCGCGCCAGGCATGTGCAGAGGCAAACTCAGGGTCAGCTTTCAGCGCCGAGGCAAAATCGGCCAGTGCGCCGTCAAAATCGTGACGGTATTGTTTGAGTTGTCCTCGCACCACTAATGCTGCTGGCGCCTGACTCCTTGCGTAGGGCGCCATTACCGCATCTGCATAACCGATATAGCGTGGGTCACCACGGGCGATGGCCAGTTCGTAGTAGCGCTCGGCCAATTTGGTGGCGGGCAATGGGTCGGTTGGGGTGTCTTTTGCGGCGGCTGTCACGGCGGCGCGCAGGCCGGTCAGCTCACGGGCGGTGGTGTCGCCGGGGCGGATGGGCAGACGTTCCAGCACCTCGGATGGATCGGTGGGCAGGCGGGGCGCGGCCAGCGCGGATGGGGAAATGAGGGCCCATCCGCAGGCAGATGCCATCAAAACCTTGAAAAAAAGTGCCAACCCGTTTGAAAACATGGGTTTAACAGGGTGACATATGCTCATATTTGAAATAAACTGCGCCTCACGTGCATTTTGGACGTATCTCACTAACTTAAACTCGCGAGTCTATACATGAAAAAGCTACTATCGATGTTGATTGCTGCATCTTTCGCAACCGTTTCTGTGGGCGCCTTCGCTGCTGCTCACGGTGGCGCAATGTCTGATGCTGATAAAGCAAAGAAAATGGAAGCCTGCAAAAAGATGGATGCAAAAGCCGATGACAAAATGAAGGCTGAGTGCAAAAAGATGATGGATGAAAAGAAGCCAGCTGAAGCACCAAAGAAGTAATTCCACATCGTGTGTTGATTCATTTCAACACTACGTTTAAAAAATCGGGCCTAGCGCCCGATTTTTTTTGTTTTTTAGAACAATGTGGCACGTTCCACAATTGTTTTCAGCGCCAAGTTATTCGGCCCGGGTTCTTTAGCGAAAAACATATAAACACAAGCATCCGTGAGCCTTGGCAGACTAATACGCCTGGTAACCCTCGCCAATGCTTGTGTTCATTATTTTTTTGGCCAAACCTAAACGTCCAGATTCCTCACTAACAACGCATTCGTTTCGATGAACGCGCGCCGTGGTTCAACATCGTCGCCCATCAACGTCATGAAGGTTTCGTCGGCACTGATGGCGTCTTCAATCTGCACGCGGTGCAGGATGCGCACTTTGGGATCCATTGTGGTTTCCCACAACTGCTCGGGATTCATTTCGCCCAGCCCTTTGTAACGCTGAACGTACATGCCATCTTTTGCCTGATTGATGAGCCAATCAAGCGCTTCGCCAAAACTTTTCACGGCGAGCATTTTTTCGCCGCGCTTGATGTCAGCGCCCTCGCGAATCAAACCATTGAGCGTAAGCGCTGTCTTGACGATCTGTTCGTAATCACCGGTTTCGATAAATGTATTGTCGATCAACGTCTCACGCGTATTGCCGTGCAGTGTTTTTACACAACGCAGGCGATATGCGTCATGCGCTTCATCTTGCTCGACCTTGACGGTAATGGTTGAGGCACCCACCGCATCGCTGAGCCATACCGCTGCCTTCGACGCCGTTTCCGCTGTGCTGAGGTCAATGCGCGGGCAATTCATCAAGCCGCGCAAAACTTCCGGATCAAACATTCTCGACAGCCGATCAATGATCGCGTCAGTCAACAAATAGTCGTGCGCGATATTGCCGAGCGCTTCGCCGACAATCAATGCGGCGCCGCCACCGGGATTGAGCGCGGCATCGGCCAGCGCTTTTTTGAGTTGCGCCGATTTGAGCTCGAGCTCATCCTTGATATACCGCTCTTCCTTGCCCATCTTTATTTTGTAAAGCGGCGGCTGTGCGATGTAGATGTAGCCGTTCTCAACCAGCTGCGTCATCTGCCGGTAAAAGAAGGTGAGAAGCAGTGTACGAATGTGTGCGCCATCGACGTCCGCGTCGGTCATGATGATGATGCGGTGATAGCGCAGCTTGTCGTGATTGAAATCATCCTTGCCGATACCAGCGCCGAGCGCGGTGATCAACGTGGCGATTTGTTCGGATGAGATGACTTTATCGATACGCGCTTTTTCAACGTTGAGCACTTTGCCGCGCAGCGGCAGGATCGCCTGAAACTTGCGGTCGCGGCCTTGTTTGGCTGAGCCTCCGGCGGAGTCGCCCTCGACAATATAAATTTCGCAAAGCGCCGGGTCCTTTTCCTGGCAGTCCGCCAATTTGCCGGGCAGGCCCACACCATCGAGCACGCCTTTGCGGCGAGTGAGCTCACGCGCCTTGCGCGCGGCCTCGCGTGCACGCGCTGCGTCGACAATCTTGCCGCAAATGCTTTTTGCATCTGCTGGATTCTCAAGCAAATACTCCGCGAGTTTAGACGCCACAATTTCCTGCACGACAGGCTGCACTTCGGATGAGACCAGCTTGTCTTTGGT
>JANNRY010000149.1:0-5092 GCA_031401935.1 Betaproteobacteria bacterium
CTACCCGGCCTGGTACGCGATGGCACGCGATCTGGCCGATACGTTCCCGCAACTTGAAAAGTACTCGTTCGAGATTTCATCGGCAGAAAAATTCAATGCGCTAAGGAAACTGGAGTTCTTCCGCGACTTTCGCGATTCCGAACTTTGGGAAGTGCTGCGTGGAGCTGTCTGGGAAAATCATTCGCGCGAACAGAGTCTGCTACTCGAAGGTGACGTCGGCCACGCGTTCTTTATCATTGTTTCCGGCCAGGTGAAAGTCATTAAGGACGATAAACTGCTGAACGTATTGAAAGACGGCGACTGCTTCGGCGAAATGGCTTATCTCTCCGGTGACCGGGCGCGACGTACCGCATCGATCATCGCCGTGTCTGAAGTGCAACTGCTACGCATTCAGGATGTACAGTTGGAGCAACTTTCGGACGCATGTCAATTGCGCTTTAACCGGCAGTTTTTGAAAACATTGATCGAGCGACTAGCTTGGACCAGCAACGTGCTCGCGCAAGTCAAGAAATAGCATGATCGAGATTAATTTGTCGTTCATGAAATAATTTTCCCGCGTATCGGATCAGACGGACCATTGCTTCCCGGCTCGGGCCTGTCGGCCGACCGCACACCTTGAGGGTGAACCAACCATGCAGCTAACCCAAGGATTATCGATCAAAAATACCCTCGCGCTGTTTGCGGGAATCGTTGCCGCGCTGTTTATCGTGGTCGGCGTAATAGCCTACAGCGCAGTGAACTCGTTTCAAGGCACGCTCGAGAAGTCGACTTCAAATGCAACATTACTGAGCGCAACAGGTGCGGCGCACCAAATGAACGACGCCATTCGCGCCGACGTGGTTACGTATCTGCTTGCTTTCGAGCGCGGTGAATCGGAGTGGATGGAGCGTACTGAAAAAGGTCTGATCGTCCATAAGTCGGGACTGACGGCGGCGATTGCACAACTCGGCAATATTAAAAGTGCCTCGCCTGAGGTGCTGGCCGCAATCAACGCCGTGAAGCCCGCAATCGCCGCCTATCTCACGGAATGTGATCGTATGATCGCAACGGCAAAATCAAACCTGATCGGCGCGATCGCGCAAATTCCCGATTTCGAGAAGTCATTCAAGTCGACTGCGTTGCTGTTGGACAAACTCACCACGCAGGCGGAAAAAGACAACGACGTATTTGCCAGTGACAGCCAATCACTCACACGCAGTACCGCTGCAGTGGTCTCAGCCGCCGTGTTGCTTGGCCTGATCGGGCTCGGTCTGGTCTCGTGGTGGACATACAGCGTGATTTCCAAGCCAATCCAGCAGGTGCTGCGCGCCACAGAGGATTTGCGCACTGGTCAAGGCGATCTCACCCGCAAACTCCCGGCGATGTCAGGCGAGTTCGGTCGGGTGTCGGTGTCGATGAATGCCTTCATCAGCCAACTGCACGATCTGGTCGCCCAGGTCGCGATCAACGCCAGCGAAATCGCCAACGCGGCCAGACAAATCAGCGCAGGCAATACCGACCTCTCCGCACGCACCGAGGAACAAGCTTCCACGCTAGAAGAAACGGCGTCGAGCATGGAACAATTTACCTCCACCATTCGGCAGAACGCTGAAAACACCAAGCTGGCCAACGGTCTGGCGCTAAGCGCATCTGACGCCGCGCGCAAAGGCGGCGGCGTTGCCGTGAAAGCGGTCGAAAAAATGGCCGCAATCAATTCAAGCTCGCGCAAAATCGGCGAGATCATCAGCGTGATCGATTCAATTGCATTCCAGACCAATATTCTCGCCCTCAATGCCGCCGTTGAAGCCGCCCGTGCTGGCGAGCAGGGACGCGGCTTCGCAGTTGTCGCAGCGGAAGTTCGTGCACTCGCCCAGCGCAGCGCTGCTGCTGCCAAGGAAATCAAGGAACTCATTCACAACACGGTGGATCAAGTCGGCGAAGGGACGAAATTAGTCAACGAAGCTGGCAATTCCATGCAGGGCATTGTGGTTGGCATTCAGCAAGTCACCGAGATCATCAACGAAATTTCGGTGGCCTCCCATGAGCAGGCAACCGGTATTGATCAGGTCAATCGCGCGATCATCCAGATGGAAGGGGTTACGCAACAAAACGCAGCATTGGTTGAAGAAGCGGCCGCTGCTGCGGAATCGATGCGCGAGCAAGCCGAAGCGCTGTCGGAGTTGGTCTCACGATTCAAGCTCGATGACACAAAACTCCGGGAAGAACAAACACGCTCGCGGCGCACTGCCGCACTTGCAGACAATGGCACGCCCAAACCTTCAGCGACCCGCATCAGCGCACCCGAGAAGCGCAGCAGATCCCAGGCGGTGACCAAAGATCTGGATGGCGAGTGGGAAGAGTTCTAGGTTTGCAACCGCATTAATTAGCAAAACCCTAGCACTGGTGAGCATCGCATGGCAAAAAAGGCTGTAGAGCCGCACCAGCGCTAGTGATTATTAATAAATTGTATTCACGTATGTTGCGTCGAAGTTGTAATGTGCCGTTGCTTGATTCCTACGGCAGCAGAGCCGTCTAACATCTCAGGGGTTGGGTAGAATGCTAAAAACTGGAAAAGATCATGCTGAATCTACAACCGAAAAGCGTCGCGGAAACCAAGAAGCTACGTGAATTTCTCACCTTCACGCTTGGCTTTGAAGAGTATGCGATCGACATCCTGAAAGTACAGGAGATCCGTGGTTATGAATCGGTCACGCGAATCGCCAATACGCCGGACTTTATCAAGGGCGTCATCAATCTTCGTGGGTTGATCGTGCCGATTGTAGACATGCGCATCAAATTCAATTTGGGCGAGCCGGTCTACAACGAGTTCACCATCACTGTCATTTTAAATCTGGGCAAACGCGTGATCGGTATCGTGGTTGATTCCGTCTCAGACGTGGTCTCGCTCGATGAAGAAGAGATTCGACCAGCTCCGGAGTTTGGTACGTTCGACATGCAGTACCTGATCGGTTTGGCAGCGGTGGATGAACGGATGTTGATCCTGATTGATATTGAACGCCTCATGACAAGCGCCGAAATGGCGTTGGTCGAGCAAAGTGCTGCATGAGCGCTACCGAAAACCAACCCGGTGCACCTTCATACGCGTCACAGCTTGTACTGCAGGAATTGGCCGAACGGCTGGCCTCGCAAGTGGATTCGGCACATTGCGAAATCGGCGAAACGCGCGCGATTCTCAAGGATGCTGTTGATCGACTGATGCCCGCTTTCACAGCCGCGCGCAGCAACGAAGCTGGCCCGCACATATCAGAGCAAATGGAGCCGGGCAACATCCGTTCCGGACGCGCTGACCGTGCCAGTGGGCCAGCATTTTCTGCATTGCAATTTCAGGATATATCTGACCAGTTACTCGCGCACGCTCAACTGCGTCTTGCCTCGTTACTGGCGGAGGTCAATGATATCGCCGCAGCACTGGCCCCGAACCCATCAGGACATCTTGAGGCAGACGCACTCATGCGCATGATCGCAGGTGCCAACGACAATCTGGCAACACTTGATGTTTCGCTGGTCAAACCGGTCGGCAAAGCCCATCTGGGTACCGGCGACATTGATCTTTTCTGATCTCAGCAAATGACGTATCCAAACTTCTCCAGCCAGCCCTTCGCCGCATTCCTTTGCAAAGCTGCCCAATGAAAACTATTCTTACCGTTGACGATTCCCCTTCGATCCGACAGATGCTTGCTTATGTCCTGAGCAGCAATGGCTACCGCGTAATCGAGGCTGGTGACGGCGAGGAGGGATTAATGCTGGCAAAGGCCAATCAGGCGGATCTGGTTCTGACCGATCAGAACATGCCAAAAATGGATGGCATTACCCTCATCAAAGCGTTGCGCGCGCTACCTGCCTACAAACGCGTGCCGATCATGATGCTCACGACTGAGTCTTCGCCAGTATTGAAGCAGCAGGGGCGCGATGCGGGAGCAACTGGCTGGATGGTTAAACCATTCGACCCTGAAAAACTCCTGGAAATGCTCAAGAAGGTTCTCGCGCAGCCCGCGGCCTGAATCAGCGTAAGGCTTGTATGGCACTCGACATTTCCCGTTTTGCGAAAGCTTTTTTCGAAGAAGCGCAGGAGCATGTTGCCGCGCTTGAGGCGCTGCTGGTTGCAGTCGATATTCGTTCGCCCAATGAGGAATCGTTGAACGCAATTTTTCGCGCTGTGCATTCGGTTAAAGGTGGGGCAGCGGCGTTTGGCCACCGACATCTGGCCGAATTCACTCACGATTTTGAATCGATACTCGACCGCGTACGTAAAGGCAAACTGGCATTGACCAAACCCATGGTCAATGTATTCCTCAAAGCCGGCGATACCATCGGTGCCCACATCGACGCGCTATCGCAGGAGCGTCAACCCGAGCTGGAAACCATGACCCGGTTGCGACACTTGCTGCTGGATGTGGGCAGCGAGGCCCCTGCCCCGACTGCTACCTCGCAATTGGCGGTAGCACCGCGATACCGCATCGCCATGCGCCTTGATCGTGCACAGTTTAGTGAGGATGCGATCAACGCATTGAAGGAAGACATTGCCGGACTCGGTAGCGTCAGCAATATTGAAGTCAAAGAGCATGGTGAGAAAAACACTGCATTTTCATTCGACCTCGACGCTGATATTGAAGCCGATGAACTGCGAGAAAGCCTTGAGTTTCTGGCTCCCGCAGACGCGATGGACATTGTTGAATCAGGCACTGCGACGAACATGGCCACTGATACCGTGTCAGCACTCGCTGATGACCCTGCGGGTGATTTTGGGTTTTTTGAGCCGCTGCCTGAGACGACTGCAACGCCAGCCGCAGTGGTATCAGCGCCACAAACGACGGACGCAGATATTCAGCTTTCCTCGCTCGTTGATGCAACATCGATTCGTGTCAATGTCGTTAAGGTCGATCAATTGATCAATCTTGTCGGTGAGCTCGTCATCGCAGAAGCAATGGTGGCGCAGGCTATGCAAGCGATTATTTCGGATGAACACACGCTGCTCACAACTGGACTCGCGCAACTATCACGCAACACCCGCGATTTGCAGGATGCCGTACTCGCCATCCGCATGATGCCGATCAGTTTTGTGTTTAGCCGCCTGCCGCGGCTCACCCGTGAT
>JANNRY010000150.1:0-3515 GCA_031401935.1 Betaproteobacteria bacterium
GATGTGGTGCAGGAAAACCCGATCCTCAAGGGCTTCCCGATGTTCGATCTCGACCAGATCGAAGTGTTGCGCGGCCCGCAGGGCACGCTGTTCGGTCGCAACTCTCCTGCGGGCGTAGTGAAGTTTGATTCTGTCAAACCACGGCAACAGCAAGAGGCCTACCTCAATCTCTCCGCTGCGACGTACAAAACTACTGCGCTCGAAGGTGCGGTAAACGTCCCGATAAACAAGGATTGGGCAATGCGCTTTTCGGTACAGGCGCAACACCGCGACGATTGGGTAACAAACACCCGTCCAGGTCCGACCAGGGACTTTGAAGGTTATGACGACAACGCTGCCCGTTTACAATTTTTGTACGAGCCGGGCAAAGATTTCAGTGCATTGTTCAATGTTCATGCGCGCGACCTCAAAGGCAGCGCGCGCCTGTTCCGCGCCAATATCATCAAGGCTGGCACCAACGAACTCGTTGATGGCTTTGACCCGAAGAAAGTTTCCTTCGACGGCAAAAATGAATCGAAACTGAAAACCGAAGGTGCCAGCGTGCGCCTGCGCTGGGCGCTGAACGACTTCACCCTGCACTCGATCACCGGCTATGAATCGCTGGACACGTTCAATCGTGGCGACATCGATGGCGGTTTTGGCAACCAGTTCGCACCTCCTTCAGGCCCGGGATTCATCCCGTTTTCATCCGAGAGTGCTGACGGCATTCCGAAGCACTCGCAATTCACGCAGGAATTGCGTCTGGAATCGAACACCAAGGGGCCGGTGAAATGGCAAGGTGGGCTGTATTATTTCAAAGAAGATTACAAGGTCGAAAGCTTTAGCTACGACTCCCCCGCTAATAACGCGCAAGACGGTTTTCAACGCGTTAGCCAGAAGAACGATGCCGTCGCCGTGTTCACTGCGCTCGACTTTGCCGTCAGCCCGGCACTGAACCTGCGTGGCGGTATTCGCTATACCCGCGACAAGAAAGATTTCAATGTTGAGGCTTACACCAACACTGGCTTCGTACCTTGCGTACTGTTAGGCAAATGCACGCTGGCGCAGCTCAGATCGCAAGGCCCGGTAAGCGCTTCGCCGAGCGATAACAAATTCAGCTGGGATTTCAGCGGCACCTATTCGCTGGATCGCGATGTGAAATTGTATGCGCGTATCGCCAACGGTTTCCGCGCAGCCAGCGTACAGGGTGCCGGCGCGTTCAACGGTCAGTCGGTCGCCAAACCTGAAACGAATACGGCTTTTGAAGCGGGCGTGAAAGCGGATCTGTTTGACCGCAAGGCTCGCCTGAGCTTTGGCGTATTCAAATATGAAGTGAAAGATCAGCAACTGACGGCGGTGGGTGGTGCGGCCAACGCCAACATCCTCCTCAACGCCAAGAAGACCGAGGGTCAGGGTTTCGAGCTGGATTTTCAGGCGTATCTGACCAACAATTTGCTGGCGACCGTTGGTGCAAGCTATAACGATACGAAGATCAAAGACGCTAACCTCGCTGTCGCCGTTTGCGCGGCATGTAAGGTCACCGACCGGCTCACTTCTGGCGGACTGGCATTGATCGACGGCAACCCGCTACCGCAGGCGCCCAAGCAAACCGCAAACTTCACGCTGCGTTACAGCATCCCCACCAAGGACGGCGAGTGGTATGCGTATACCGATTGGGTTTATCGCAGCAAGGTAAATTTCTTCCTGTACGAATCGGTTGAGTTTACCGGCAAATCGCTCACCGAAGGTGGCCTGCGTCTGGGCTATATCTGGGGCAATGGCAATTATGAAGTAGCGGTATTCGGCCGCAACATCAACGATCAGGTTCGTGTGACCGGCGGTATCGACTTCAACAATCTGACGGGCTTCATCAACGAGCCGCGCACTTATGGCGCGCAGTTCAAGGCGAAGTTCTGATTTGAGACTTTGACGTTATCGCGCTTGTTGCTGAGCGCGCATAGGTGTACGTGAGTAAAAACAGGCCGCACTGACGCAAGTTAGTGTGGCCTGTGTTTTTGATCGCAGCGTATCGCGGTTGACGCCTATTTATTGACCCACGCGACAATCACACCCAGAACAAGCATGCCAATCGAGTCAAACACGATTTGCTGCGCGACGAGGTCAGACGGCACCGGCTGCACAGCAAAGTAGATCAGGAACACAGGAATCGTCGATACGACCGCGATGGCTGCACCAAAGCGCAACCCCTGCGTCAACACGCCTTTGCCCACTTCGTGCCCACGCCGGTAAATCCATGTGAGGCCGATGCCAATGAGCAAATGCGCCAACAACATAAAGCCAAAATAGCCTTGCGCCTGTGCTGCGCCACGATAAAGGTTCGGTAGTCGTGCGTAGTCGCCGCTCAGCGCCGTTGCATGGACTAGAAACCCCAGCATTAGCGACGCAAAGCCCATCACCAGCGATGAAACGATGAATTTTGTATTCATTGCCTTCTCCTCCGAGTGGATAGTACGGAAGAGTCTATTCCCCAATCGGGGCGGGACGCAATGCTGGCGTCCCGGCGGGGCCCATGCCTGAGTTAATGCCAGCCCGCTCAATGCCCGGCTTTGTCGCCCCAGAGTTCTTTCAGGCGGGCATCGCGTCCACAGCCTTGGCGATAAAAACGATAGCGCACCGGGTTTTTCAGGTAGTAATCCTGATGGTAATCCTCGGCTACATAGAACGCCGTGGCAGCGGTAATTTCGGACACGATGGCGCTCTTGAAAGGTTTACTCTTGTCCAGCGCAGCCTTGGATGCATTTGCCGCTTTCAGTTGCGCTTCGTCGTGATAAAAAATGCCACTGCGATACTGCGAGCCCACGTCGCAAAACTGCTGATTTTTCACGGTCGGATCGATGTTGTGCCAAAACACGTCGAGCAGCTTTTCATAGCTGATTTTGGCCGGATCATACTTGACCTGCACGACCTCTGTATGCCCGGTCCAGCCGCTCGAGACTTCTTTGTAGGTGGGGTCTTTCTTGGTGCCGCCGATGTAGCCGGATGTGGTTGAAATGACGCCATCGAGCACATCAAATGGGCCTTCCATACACCAGAAACATCCGCCGGCGAAGGTGGCGACGGCGGTGCTTGCCGGTTTGGCCTTTACTGCCGGCGCGGCCGGTTGGGCCTGCACCAGCGCGGCACCCGACATGCCGAACACCGAGAGAACGATGAATCTGGATAAAGTCTTGAACACGGATGGTTCCTTTTAATTTGGTTGCTTAAGTATCACTCAGTCGGAATTGGCTACGCTGCCTTGCGTTTCAATTTTACAAATCGCACAAACCACATAAGTTGCATACGTTGGAAAGGTAACGACGGTTTCATCGGTTATGCTACCAGTTGATTTGAGTTGATTTAAAGTCAACATTCTTCCAATTAAGGCCACGTAAACAATTCATGCGCAACTACCCATATCGTCTTGTCAATGTTTTCGCCGAATCCATTTTTGGCGGTAATCCACTCTGCGTGTTCGAGTCCGGCGATGGCCTGACCGATGCTGAGATGCAGGCACTGGCGCTGCAATTCAATCTCTC
>JANNRY010000151.1:0-2575 GCA_031401935.1 Betaproteobacteria bacterium
GCCGCGCTGATAGGTCGCTGCGGCAAAGCCGGTAATGTCACCGATGACGCCACCCCCTAAAGCGATGAGTGTGGTTTTACGGTCGCAGGCGTTTTCCAGCAACGCATCAAAAATTTGGTTCAGCGCGGGCCAATCTTTGAATTTCTCGCCGTCTGGAAGGCATATTGGCAACACCAAAATGCCCAGTTTCTGCAACCGCTCAGTAAGTGCCAGGCCATAAAGCGGATACACAGTCACGTTGGAAACAAGTACGACGCGTGACGCGGGTAGAAATCGTACGAGGTTTGCGGCGTCGGCAAGCAGGGCTGGGCCAATCAGGATCGGGTAGCTGCGCTCACCGAGGGAAACCTGCAGGTTTGTGTGGTGGGTTGCGGTGTTGTGGCTCATTGGTCACTTGTCATGGGGGGGCGGAGGGTCCCAAAGCTGATTTTGCACCAGTCGGTCGGCAATGTCCTGTGCCAGTCGCGTGACTTTGGGATAACCGACAGTTTCAACCACCAGGTCGGCAATTTCGTTGTAAAGCGGCTCGCGTATCTCCAGCAACGACGTTAGTACCGCGACTGGATTCTCGGCGCGCAGCAAAGGGCGCTTACTGTCATGGCGGGTGCGCATCCAGATGTCGTCTAGCTTCGCGCGCAAATAGACGACGACGCCCGTCGCGTGTAGCAGCCGACGATTTTCTGCTGACAAAATGGAGCCGCCGCCGGTTGCGACCAGGATTTCCGTCCGCGTGCACAACTCTGCGATTAGCGCCGTTTCGCGCTCACGAAATCCGGCTTCACCTTCCAACTCGAAAATGGTCGCAATCGCAACCCCGGTTCGATCCGTCAGCGCCTGATCCGCATCGACGAACGTGAGGCGAAGGCATTTCGACAGTGACCGCCCGATGGTGCTTTTGCCCGAGCCGGGCATACCGATCAAATAGATGTTGCGTTTTTTATCAGGCATCAAAGACATCGTGGCATCCGACGACCAAATAGTGAAAGGCACAAACAAATCGGGGCACCCTTGCGAGCGCCCCGATTGGAGACGAGATGGCCAGTCAATGAGCTGATCTTGGCTTGTCAGCGGACGTTTAGCTGATCCTTGATGATGCGCGGAGTAATAAAGATCAGGAGTTCGGTCTTGTTATCTATTGTTGTAGTTTTCTTGAAGAAATTACCGAGGAAGGGAATGTCGCCGAGCAGCGGTACTTTGCTGATGCTGGTGGATTTTGATTGCTCAAATATACCGCCCAACACAGCTGTTTCACCATTCTCTACGAGCACTTGCGTTACTACTCTGCGGATATCAAGAATGGGCACGGCTGTCGCGCCGAAGCGTCCGCTTTCCGCATCTTTCTTAATTTCGATGTCCATGATCACCCTATCGTCCGGTGTGATTTGTGGCGTAACTTCCAGAGAAAGCACCGCAGCTTTGAACGAAATGGTGGAGCCGCCGCTGGCTGACTGGGTCAGGTACGGAATTTCTGTACCTTGCATAATCGTCGCCTTTCGTTTGTCCGCCGTAACAACGCGCGGGTTTGAGATTACTTTCCCGCGCCCGTCCGATTCAAGTGCAGATAATTCGAGTTCAAGAAGGTTGCCATTGGCAATATTTAAAATATTGATGCCAAGTGAGCCAGCGGCACCTGCGACAGGCAAGTTGACTGCGATGGGCGTGTCTGCGTTGATTGGCCTAATCCCAGTCGCAATGTTGTGAGCATTGTCAATATTACCCGCGAGTCCGATATTGCGTCCCTGCCTGGTGGCACCAGCAGCAATGTTGAATTTAGCGCCGAGTTCTCGGAAGAACTTATCATCGGCGGTAACGACGCGCGCCTCGATCAAGACCTGCCTCACGGGCACGTCGAGCTGCGCGATGAGCTTCCTGACTTCATCCAATTTTGTCGGTGTGTCATTGACGAAAAGCGTATTGGTGCGAGGATCGGAAGTCGCCCGCCCGCGTTTGGAGAGTATGTTTTGATCTTTGTTTATGATCAAACTTTGTACTTCTGACGCTTTCGCGTACGACATCTGAAAACTTTCAGTGCGAAGAGCTTCAAGCTCCAAAATCTGCTGGCTCGCTTCAAGTGCCAGTTTTTCCTTCGTCGCAAGTTCATCCGCCGGCGCGATCAGCACCACATTGCCACTCTTGCGTTTAGACAACCCTTTTGCCTGCAAGATAATATCGAGCGCCTGATCCCAAGGAACATCTTTCAGTCTCAAGGTAAGACTGCCCCCAACGGTATCGCTGGTGATGATATTGAGTCCCGTGAAATCGGCGATTACCTGCAACACTGCACGAACCTCGACGTTTTGAAAATTAAGTGACAATTTTTCGCCAACGTACCCTGCGCCTTGCACTAGCTTATTCGGGTCTTCCTTCAGCTGCTTCACTTCGACGATGAACTGTGTTTCGGTCTGATAGGCGGAATATTCCCAAAGTCCTTTGGGTTCAATAATCATTCGCGTCGTGGAGCCCTGAGTCACCAAGTCCACCAATCGCACCGGTGTCGCAAAGTCGAGCACATCCAGACGCCGAAGCAAATTGCGCGGTGCGGCTGTGTTGAGAAAGTCTACGATGACGTTCTTTC
>JANNRY010000152.1:0-5557 GCA_031401935.1 Betaproteobacteria bacterium
CGACCTTGATGACCTCGGCACCAAGATCACCAAGCACCATGCCGCAGGTCGGGCCCATGACCATATGGGTAAATTCGACGACGCGAATCCCGGCGAGTGGCAACGCAACTGGAGAAGTTTGGTCGGTCATTGCGATGTCCCGCGCGACGAATGCCTCTGACGAAAACCCTTTGGCAGACCGGCCTCCGGCGTCATGCCGTAAATCGGTTCGCCCGGCAGACCCGCTTTTAGCGCTTCACGCGCAGCGATCAGGGCATTCAGATCGACACCGGTGGATACACCCATCGCTTCGAACATGAATACAAGATCCTCTGTCACAACATTCCCGGAAGCACCCGACGCATAGGGACAACCGCCCAAGCCACCAAGGGATGAATCAAATGTACGCACGCCTGCCTCAAAGGCCGCGAGGCAATTGGCAAGCCCGAGGCCGCGCGTGTTGTGCATGTGCGCTGCACCGGTCTTGTCGCCAATTTCCGCGCGCACGCGACGAAACAAGCGCTGCACCTGCGCAGGGTTGGCATATCCGGTGGTGTCGGAAAGTCCGGCCTCATCGACACCGGCGGCCACGACACTTGCCGCCAGCCGCACCACATCGTCTTCCGGGACATCACCTTGCAGCGTGCAGCCAAAAGCGGTGGAGATGCCTGCTTCCACCTTAACGGCCGGCATGATTTCATTTTTCAGCGCAACGATGGCGCGCACTTCATCAACCATCTGTTCGCGCGTCTTACGCACATTCGCCAGCGAATGTGCGGCACTGGCCGAGACTGGAATGGTGAGTTTGTGCACGCCTGCCACGAGTGCCGCCTGCGCACCACGAAGATTGGGCACCAGCGCCATCACGGTAAGGCCCGGTAGCGTGAGTGCGTGTGCCACGACCTCGGCTGCATCAGCCATTTGCGGCAACATTTTGGCGGGCACAAATGAGCAGACTTCAATTTCGCGCAGGCCAGCTTCGTAGAGTGCCGTAATCCAGCGAAACTTGTCGATTGTGGACATCGTGCGGGCAACACTTTGCAGGCCGTCACGCGGGCCGACTTCGCTGATCAATACTTGATTTCTATCGGTCATCTTTTATCCCGCGAGATTCGCCTTTGATCGAGAATAGCCAAGGTTCACTGCGCCGCAATGTTTCATGGAAGGCATCGACCTCCGCGATACGATGCAATGCAAGCCCGATCGAATCCAACCCCGCCATTAACATATCGCGTTGAAGCGGTGGCAGCTGAAACCGATACTCAACCCCATTTGCATCAGTCACGGTAAGTGTTTCGAGGTTAATCACAATTGAGACTGCGCCCGCGCTCGCTTCCACCTGGCGCACCAGACTTGTCACGATGTCTGCTGAAAGCACAACCGGAAGCAAGCCGTTACGAATACAGTTAGCGCGAAAAATGCTGCCGAACGACGGGGCAATGATGGCGCGAATGCCAAAATCGACTAACGCCCATACGGCACCTTCGCGGGAACTGCCGCAGCCGAAATTCTCGCCTGTGAGCAAGATGCGCGCGCTGCGATACGGCGCACGATTCAGGATAAATTCTTCGCGTTCAGTCCGGTCCTCGGTATAGCGCCAGTTGGCGAACAATCGCGCGCCCAAGCCCGACTTGCCGACCTGCGTCATCTCCCGCGACGGAATGATAGCGTCGGTATCGACGTTGGCGCGCATCAGCGGTGCCGCCGTGCCACGCAGGATGGTAATTGGCTCCATGCTCATGATCGCCGCACCAAATCCCGGGCGCTGGCTATGCGGCCCATCGTCGCGGATGCTGCGACCGTTGCCGGGCTGGCAAGATGGGTGCGCACGCCCGGACCCTGACGGCCCTCGAAATTGCGATTGGTTGTTGAGATAACGCGACGGGCACCACCAAAACTATCGCCGCCCACATAGAAGCATAACGAGCAACCCGATTCGCGCCATTCAAATCCAGCTTCCTTAAAAACGCGATCAAGGCCTTCTGCTTCCGCTGCTTTCTTGATTGCGGTTGATCCGGGGACACACAGCGCCTTGACGCCGGGCATTACCTTGCGACCACGCAGCACATTTGCTGCTTCGCGCAGGTCGGACAAGCGCGCATTGGTGCATGAGCCGATAAAAGCGGCTTCGATTGGAATGGATGTCAGCGGCGTTCCTGGTTGAAGGCCCATATAGCGCATGGCCGCCTCCATGCCGGTACGATGAGCGGCATCCGCTGCGGCTGCCGGATCGGGAACCACTCCATCGGTGTCGACAACATGTTGCGGGCTGGTGCCCCAGGTAACTTGCGGACCAAGGCTCGTGACATTGACCACGAGATCGCGGTCAAACTTGGCCTCATCATGGCTGTGCAGCGTTCGCCAGTGCAACACGGCCTGCTCCCACAACTCTTCTTTCGGCGTATATGAGCGACCGTACAGATAGTCGAAGGTGCGCTCATCGGGTGCCACGATTCCGGTAAACGCGGCGAACTCAATGGCCATGTTGCAAAGCGTCATTCGCGCTTCAATTGGTAATGCCATCACAGCGCTTCCGGCAAACTCAATCGCATGCCCGGCACCGCCCGAGGCACCATATTTGCCGAGCAGCGACAGCACCAAGTCCTTGGCGAATACGCCTTCGGAAAGCTGCCCGTCACAGCGAATACGCATGTTTTTTGGACGGCGTTCTTCAACCGTTAGCGTCGCAAGCGCTTGTTCGATTGCAGTAGAACCGATGCCCCACGCCAATGCGCCTAGACCACCAAGCGTGCAGGTGTGGGAGTCACCACAAACCATGGTGGCACCAGGCTGGGCAATGCCAAGTTCCGCCGCGATAACGTGTGTGATTCCCTGACGCGGATCGTCAATATCGAAAAAAGTGATGCCAAATTCATTGGAGCCCTGGCGCATGGCGCGAATAAAATCCTCGCCGCCTTTGAACTTGGTACTATCGCGACGTCCGGGTTCAGTATCGACAATGTGATCTATCGTCGCAAACGCAAAAGCTGGCCGCCGGACCGACATTTCGGAAACCTTTAACGCCCGCAGCGCAACTGCACCGGAGCGCTCGTGCAAAAACACGCGATCAACATGCAACAGACTTATTTCATCACCCAAATCGGCAACGAGATGCGCTGCCCACAACTTGTCGATCAGTGCGCTTTTGTCAGGCGATTGCACCGTTGTTTCTTTCGTCGTTATCTTCCGGAAATTTCACACATACCCACATCCTGGTGCGACATAAAGCGACACGCAACGATTATAACGGGGCAACCCAACGCCCTGTCACAAGCGCGCCGGGAAATACATGCATACTGATGCGATGTCGACCCACTATCTCCATTCTCTGATGGCACCGCGCAGCGTTGCCGTGATTGGCGCCTCCGAACGCGAAGGAGCACTGGGGCGCTTTGTGCTCGAGAACATGCGCGGCAACGGTTTTCAAAGCGCGCATCAAGGCATCCTGTATCCGGTCAACCCAAAGTACCGCACTGTATTCGGCGAGAAGTGTTATCGCAGTGTCGATAGCTTACCGACGGTGCCTGATTTACTTGTGATCGCTTCGCCCGCCGATACTGTTGCAGGTATCCTGCATGAGGCTGGGGCGATTGGTGTCAAGAACGCAGTAGTGCTGTCAGCGGGCTTTAGTGAGGCCGGCAAAGAGGGCCGTGCCCGCACCAAGCTCGTTCGGGCCGCGCTGGCGCGCAGTGGCATGCGCATGATCGGTCCGAATTGTGTGGGCATCATGCGCCCGGCGATTGGATTAAATGCGACCTTTGCCAATGCAGCTTGCAGGCCCGGGCCGCTTGCGCTGATCTCGCAGTCCGGTGCGGTGTGCACTGCGCTGCTGGATTGGGCAGCAACGACGGAGATCGGTTTCTCGAGCGTGGTGTCGCTCGGCGGTGCGCTTGACCTCGATTTTGGCGAGTTGCTTGATTACCTTGTTCAAGACATAGAAACGAAAAGTATTTTGCTGTACATCGAAGGCATCCGCGATGCCCGCGGCTTTCTATCAGCCTTGCGTGCGGCAGCACGCGTGAAGCCGGTGGTGGTATTCAAGGCCGGTCGCCACAGCGAGGGCACCAAAGCAGTCACCAGCCATACCGGTGCGCTGGCAGGCAGTGATGCGGTTTTCGACGCAGCGCTCGCGCGCTCAGGTGCGGTACGCGTAACAAATTCACTACAGTTATTTGCCGCAGCGCGAGTTCTAACAATTACAAAACGTCCGACCGGCGCGCGACTAGCAATCGTGACCAACGGCGGCGGCCCTGCCGTAGTGGCTGCCGATGTTGCAGTGGACAACCATCTGGAGCTTGCCCAGCTCACCAAAAATACGATCGAGAGCTTAAACGCGGCCCTACCGACACATTGGTCGGGCGCGAACCCGGTCGACATCATCGGCGATGCTACACCTGCGCGTTTTTCAGCCGCCATAGGGGCGGTGATAAATGACGAAAATGTGGATGCGGTACTGGTCCTGTTCTGCCCGCAGCGGGTGACCACGCCGGAGGCTGCGGCTGCGGCAATCATTGCGGTTGCTCACCAACACGACAAGCCCATCTTTACCGCGTTTCTTGGCGGTGCTTCAATTATTCAGGCCCGCGCGATGCTGGAGAATGCCAATATCGCCAACTTTATGACACCGGAAAATGCAGTGGAGGCGATGTCGTATTTGGTGCGTTTCAAACGTCACCAGGCGATGCTGCTCGAGTCGGTGCCGGCATTTGCGGGCATGAATGCGCATGAGACATCGCAAGCAATATCAGAATCAACTCGCATCCGTGAAATTGCCTTGAACGAAGGGCGCACATTGCTCACGGAAATCGAAGCGAAATCGTTGCTTGCCGCATTTGGCCTGCCAGTACATTTGGGCGAGATCGCGGCCACTTGCGAGGCGGCGCAGGCTGCGGCAAAGACGATGGGCTATCCGGTGGTGATGAAAATTCATTCGCCCGATATCACGCATAAAACCGATGTCGGCGGCGTTCGGCTGAACTTGGTCAACACCAAGCAAGTCGGACATGCATTCGACGACATGATGGAACAGGTAAAGCGCATCAAACCTGCCGCAAAGATCATCGGCGTCAATATCCAGCCGATGATGAAATTTGCGCATCAGCGCGAGCTGCTGGTCGGCCTCAAACGCGACGCCGTTTTCGGACCGGTGATTGCGTTCGGCGCGGGCGGGATTGCGGTGGAAGCATTGCGCGATTTGGCACTTGCGTTGCCACCGTTGAACCCCAGTCTGGCCGTCACGCTGATGCGTTCAACGCGGATTCGCGATGTGCTCAATGCCTATCGTGATGTGCCCGCCATCGACGACGATGCAGTTATTGATGTGTTGCAACGCGTGTCGATGATGGCTTGCCTGCTGCCGTGGATCGAAGAAATGGACTTGAACCCGGTACTGGCGCATCCGAAGGGGGCGACTGTGGTCGATGCGCGTGTCGTGATCAATCCCAAGCAACCGATCACAGATCAACGCTATCGCCACATGGCAATATTCCCCTACCCAACGGAATTAGAACGGGACGTTCGGCTAAAGGATGGCAGTACGCTCATGTTGCGACCGATACGACCGGACGACGCCGAACGG
>JANNRY010000153.1:0-2766 GCA_031401935.1 Betaproteobacteria bacterium
TCAACACTGCTGGCATGCTGCTGAACGGTTTGCTCAAATCCCTTGGCCGCATCCTGAATTTCCTGCTTGATCTTGGCAAGCTCCGAGGTATCCATCTCGCGGTTGATATCCGCTTTTACCGTGGCAACATAACGCTGCAAACGACCAAATAGATGGCCAGCGGTACGGGCCACTTTGGGCAGTCGCTCTGGCCCCAGGACCACCAGCGCCACGACGCCGATAACGGCGATCTCAGAGAAGCTCATGTCTAGCATGGGCGTTCCGTACTCAGGAGTGAGGCGAGAGGGATTGAGCGAAAATTAAGCAGAAATTGGCCGCAGACAAAGCATATGAGCTGAATTTTGCGCCTAGCTTTTCTGCTTGTCCTTGACCTCGACATCAATGGTTGAACCGACCATTTGATCGGGCTTCTTATCGACTTCACCGTCAGACTTCATGCCGTCCTTGAAGCCCTTGACCGCGCCACCCAGATCACCGCCGATATTGCGCAGTTTTTTGGTGCCAAATATTAACAGCACCACAACGAGCACGATAAGCCAATGCCAAATGCTAAAACTTCCCATGATGATCTCCTGTGGTTTGATTTGCCATGCAACGATTGTTTGACAGCGTCGTCACACGGTTGTTCGGTTCATCGATGCCATTGCCAGTGTTGAATGCCCTATTGCCCGGCCTGCAACCATCGTCAGGCGGCAATGCAATCCCTCAAACTCCGGCCATGGTACTTAATGGCGCATGCTCTGGCCGATTTCCGAACACATGTATATGCAAATGATACACGTCTTGACGACCCATCCGCCCGGTGTTGATCGAGGTGCGAAATCCATCGGTCAGACCCTGTTGTGTGGCAAGAATCGGCGCGAGAGCCAGCATCTTGCCAAGAAGCGCTGCATCGTCCGGAACGACGTCGACCAGCGTCGGAATGAATTTCTTCGGAATAATCAGAAAATGCACATCGGCAACGGGGTTAATGTCGTGAAACGCGAGCATTTCATCGTCTTCGTAGATTTTTTTGCTGGGAATCTCGCCTCGAATGATCTTGCCAAAAATAGTGTTGTTGACAGTCATTTTTCGATCCCCTTTCCAGCATTCGTATCCACGCGTGCATTCTTTTCATCAATGCCGGAAACGCCTTCGCGTCGCTCAAGCTCTGCCAATACGTCGGACAGCGGGACATCTTTTGCTGCCAGCATGACAAGAGTGTGAAATATTAAATCGGCGGTCTCTGCCGTGAGTTGCTGCGTATCGCCACCTTTGGCGGCAATGATTGCCTCAACGGCTTCCTCACCTACTTTTTTTAAGACCGTGTCGATGCCTTTTGCATATAAAGACGCCGCGTACGACGAGTCTGCCGCCGCACCTTTGCGGATCAGCAATGTTTGTTCGAGGCGAAAAAGAATGTCTGCGGTGGCCATAGAATTAAGTTTGGAATTTGCCGACCGATGCTAACACGCCCGTGCCGTTGCTCATTTCGTCGCTGACGACCCAGCGCCCGTCTTTAAGCAGGTTGAAAAAACAACGGCGGCGACCGGTGTGGCAAGCAACATTGCCCACTTGCTCAACCTTCATCAGAATGGCATCGCCATCACAATCGAGCCGCAGTTCTTTGACGTGCTGGATGTGTCCGGATGTCTCGCCTTTTTTCCACAGCGCCTGACGCGAGCGTGACCAGTAATGCGCGTCGCCAGTATCCAGTGTCAGTTGCAGCGAATCACGATTCATCCACGCCAGCATCAGCACCTCGAGCGTAGTGACATCCTGCGCAATGGCCGCGACCAAGCCCTTGTCGTCCCAATTCACCGCGTCCAGCCACATCTCACGCAGCAGCTCACTCACAGCCTGACCTCGATGCCGCGAGCACGCATGCGCTGCTTGGCTTCCTGTATTGAATATTGGCCAAAATGAAAAATACTCGCCGCGAGAACGGCATCGGCTTTGCCCTCGCTGACACCATCGGCCAAATGATCGAGGTTACCCACACCGCCGGACGCGATCACGGGCACACTCACGGCCTCGGCAATCGCCCTGGTTAGCACCAGATCGAAGCCGGATTTGGTACCGTCCCGATCCATGCTGGTAAGCAGAATTTCGCCCGCACCCAATTCCTGCGTGACGCGTTTTGCCCATGCAACCACGTCCAGCCCGGTGGGTGTGCGCCCGCCATGCGTGAACACTTCCCAGCCCTCGGCGTTCGGACGTTTCCTCGCATCGATTGCGACCACGATCGCCTGTGAACCGAAGTGATCGCTGGCGTCCTTCACCAGTTGTGGATTGGTCACGGCCGAGGTATTGATGCTGATCTTGTCGGCACCGACATTCATCAGCCGCCGCACGTCGTCAATACTGCGAATGCCGCCACCGACCGTGAGTGGAATGAATACCTGATCGGCGACGCGCTCAATGACATCGAGTATCATCGCGCGTTGATCGGAGCTGGCCGTGATATCGAGGAAGGTGAGTTCATCTGCGCCATCGTCGTTATATTTGCGCGCAATTTCGACGGGGTCACCCGCGTCGCGCAAATTAACGAAATTAATGCCTTTGACGACGCGTCCAGCGTTGACATCCAGACAGGGAATGATGCGCTTTGCTAACAATGCATAGTCTCGCAATAAAAATTCATAGATGCAGCATTGGCGCGGCGTTCATGACATTTTGCGCCTGAACTCCGCGCCAGTGCTGGACTTTCAAAGTGAGGCCCACTATATACTACCGTTCGTGCTGAGCCTGTCGAAGCACACATAGGGGCTTACGCTTTGATTCATT